>PUOA01000116.1 GCA_003551925.1 Paracoccaceae bacterium | reverse complement strand
GAGCCCCTCGTCCAGAAACGCCTTCCACAAGTCCAGCGCGTCGGACACGCCGGGGGCGTTGATGTTCTCGAACCCGCCGCCGGCCATCTGCGCCCAGGGCATGAACTGGAAGGTCCCCTCTTCGGACGCGCGCGCCGAGAACGCGATGCCGTAGACATCGTTGTCGGGGTCGTTGAGCGCGCGCGCGGCCTCCAGCAGGTCGTCCCAGGTGGCGGGCGGGCTGTCGGGGTCCAGCCCCGCGGCGCGGAACAGGTCCTTGTTGTAGTAAAGCGCGATGGTGTTCGACGCGCGCGGGATGCCGAACATCCGGCCCTCCCAGCTCAGCGATGAGCGCGGGCCTTCGAAGATCGCGTCGGCGTCGATCGCGTCGGACGCCGCGACCATGTCGGTGATGTCCAGAAACGCCCCGCGCGACGAGAACGCCGCGTGGTCGGGGTTGTCGATGGCGATCAGGTCGGGGTTGGTGCGCGTGGCGAAGGCGCGCAGCGTGTCGGCCACCAGATCGTCGAAGCGGATTTCGCGGACATCGATGGTGATGCCGTTGTCCATCTCGGAAAATTCGCGCGCAAAGACGCCCTCGGGGGCGGTCGCGCTTTCGGTCCAGAGCGTGAGCTCCACATCCGCCTGCGCGGCGGTCGCGGCCAGCCCGAGGGTCAGGGCCGAGGTCAGAAAGGTACGGTTCATCGGATCCTCCATGTTGCGGGGTGTGTCCGGAGTGGGCTCCGGATCATTCTTGCTCGAAGATGGGCGCCAGCGCCGCGTGGGCAGACTGGCGCAGGAAGACGGGTGGCGCTCCCCAGGGGGCGTCCACGGTGACGCGTTGCCCGCCCTTGCACGGCAGACCTGTCCAGGCATGCACCCAGTCGCAGCCGGCCGGAAGCTCAATCGAGCGCCTCTGCGCGCCGGGCTCCAGAACCGGCGCCACAAGCACGTCATCGCCCAGCATGTAGGCATCGCCGCGGCCGTGCAGGGCGGGGTCGTCAGGGAACTGATAGAAGAGCGGGCGCATCACCGGATCGCCCGTGCGCGCACAGGCGGCAAAGGCGCGCGCCAGGTAGGGGCGCAGCCGTTCGCGCAGCGCCAGCAGGCCGGTCAGCGCGGCCTCGACCTGCGGGCCGTAGGACCAGACCTCGTTCGGCCCGCCGGTGTTGGTGAAGATGTTGAACGTGTCCTGCCCGTAGCTGACCGGCTCGCCGGGGCCGGGGGCGGGCACGCCCTCGGGGACGCGGAACCCGTGCAGCCGGCAGATGGGCGAGAACACGCCGAATTCGAACCAGCGCACCAGCAGGTCGCGGAAGTCCGCGGACCCGCCATGCCCGTCATAGAACCCGCCGATATCGGTGGTCCACCAGCCCAGCCCCGACATGCCCGCATGCAGCCCCGCGGGGATCTGGGCGCGGAACCAGTCCCAGTCGGACCACACATCGCCCGACCACAGGATCACGCCGTGCTTCTGCGCCCCTGCCCAGGCCGAGCGCACCAGCAGCACGCTGTCGCCCGACCCCGCGGCCTCGAGCCCCTTGCGATATCCTTCGGCGTGCAGCAACGGATAGGCGCACAGCACCTCGGCGCCGTTGCCCGCGGCGGTGCGCACGTTTTCGGGGTGCGCGGGGCGCATCTCGGGCTCGCAGGCGTCCAGCCAGAAATGCCGCACGCCGCGGTCAAGGTAGTTGCGCCGCACCACGTCCCAGTGAAACGCGCGCGCATCGGCGTTGAACGCGTCGTAATAGGTGAAGAAACCGGCGCCGAACGGGTCCTTGTCCGGGAAGGGGATCACCACCGGCACCCCGCGTTCGGTGGTCAGCAGGTGTCCGGCCTCGGTCATCGCCTTGTAGTGCTCGGAACTGGCCGAGACGGTGGGCCAGATCGAGACCATGACCTCGATCCCCATCGCGCGCAGCTCGGCCATCATGGCCTCGACATCGGGCCAGTCGGCGGGGTCGAATTTCCACTCGCCCTGCCGCGTCCAGTGGAAGAAATCGATCACGATGCACGACAGCGGCAGCCCGCGCCGGCGGTAGTCGCGCGCGACCTCGAGCAATTCGTCCTGCGTGCGGTAGCGCAGCTTGCACTGCCAGAACCCGGTGACCCAGTCGGGCACATCGGGCGCGCGGCCGGTGGCTGTCACATAGGCGCGCAGGATCTCGGCCGGGCTGTCGCCGGCGGTGATCCAGTAGTCGAGCGCGCCGGTCGCCTCGGCCGTCCAGCGGGTGATGTTGGTGGCAAACTCGGCCCGGCCCACCGCCGGGTTGTTCCACAGAAACCCGTACCCGCGCGAGGACACCACGAAGGGGATCACCGCATGCGCGTTCTGCTGCAGCAGCGTCGTCGACACGCCCTTGAGGTTCATCGCCCCGTGCTGCGGCTGGCCAAGACCCCAGAACGCCTCGGCGTCATAGGCGCGGAACTGCTGTTCCAGCTTCCACGAACCCGACGCCAGCGCCTTGAAGTTCCGCGGCTTCGGTCCGGCGAAATGCGAGCGCGCTTCGGCGAGCAGCTCTGCGCCGGTGTCGGCGCGCAGAAACCGGATCAGCGGCTCGCGCCGCACATCGGCGCCGTAGCGCTCCTTCAGCGTGATCTCGGCGCGCAGACGGCCCATGGTGATCGTCGCACGGGTCGCCGCGATCTCGACCACCCCGGCCGGGCCATCATGCGGCAGAAGCGCGTCCACCACCGCCGCGCCCGCCTGCGCCTGCGGCCCTGCGCCGGGGCGCGCCTGCACGCGCAGCGCGTCGGGGCCGGCGGCGGCGATGCGCAGCACCTCGCCCTGAAAGCGGCAGACCAGCGCGCCGTTGTCGTTGCTGAAGACCGTCATGCGCTACCCTATCGCCAGATAGGCACCGTCAAGGATGACCGCGGTGCCTGACATGTAATCGGCCTCGTCCGAGGCAATGAAGGCGGCAAGCGCCGCGACCTCGCGCGGGTCGGCGGCGCGGCCGGCGGGGATGCCGGCGATCACCGCGTCCATCACGTCGTCGGGGATGCCCTTGATCGCCTCGGTCGCGATCAGTCCCGGCGCGATGGCCACCGCGCGGATATCGGGCGCGTGGTCCAGCGCCAGCGAGCGCGTCATGGCCAGCACCGCGCCCTTGGTGGCCTGATAGGCGGAAAACCCCTTTTCGCCGACGAAGCTCTGCACGCTGGCGGTGTTGACGATCACGCCCTTGCCGCCCTGCGCGCGCATCGCCTCGACCGCGACCTTGGCGCCCATCCAGTAGCCGCGGATGCCGACGCCGGTGATCCGGTCGAACTCCTCGAGCGTCTGTTCGTGGATCGGCTTGAACACCGCGGTGAAGGCGTTGTTGTGCCAGATGTCGATGCGCCCGAAGCGCTCGAGCGTGGCGCGGGCCAGCGCGCGGACCTGATCGGGGTCGGACATGTCGGTGCGCTGGAAGGCGCCGCCGATGGCCTGCGCGATCTCGGCGCCCGCCGGGTCGATATCGGCGATCATCACGCGCGCGCCCTCGGCGGCGAAGCGCTCGGCGCAGGCGCGCCCGATGCCCTGCGCGCCCCCCGTGATGACGTAGACGCGGTCCTTGTGCCGGTCGGCGACGGGGAAATACCGCGCGCTCATGGCGCGCCGCCCTGACGGTCGCCCAGAATCACGTGCTCCTCGGTCACCAGGAACTCGATCGAGGCGGCGAACTGGGCGGTGTCGTCGCCCGCGATGCGGCCCTGCTCCGAGCCCAGCCCCGCCTCCATCGCCGCGCGGTCGTCGAACCAGATCTCGGCCGAGCCGTCATAGGGCGCGGCGGGCTGGCCGCCCGGATCGCCGGCGATGTTGATCCGGTAGCCGCGCATGCCGGGGATCGCGGCGGCCTTGGGCGCGTGGACATGCAACCAGTAGTCGCGGAACGCGCCCGCATCCATGCCGGGTTTCCTTCGGACCAGTGCAACCAGCTTGATCATCGCGTTCCTCCCGCGCGCAGGAAGCCAGAAGAATCACCCTGCGTCAATACAATCGTTTGTATTTCTGGCCTTCACGGCTAGAGTTTGCATAGTCGCGGGGACACGGGCGGGGGTGCGGGGATGCAGAAACGGGTCGGGTTGAAGGAGCTGGCGCGGCGGCTGAAGGTCGATGTCTCGACCGTCTCGCGCGCGCTGCGCGACGACCCGCGCGTGAAGCCCGACACCCGCAAGGCCGTGCAGGCGCTGGCGCAGCGGCTGGACTACCGCCCCAACGCCGCCGCGCGGGCGCTGCGCGTGGGCCAGAGCGGGCGCGTCGCGGTGCTGCTGTCGCCGCCGCAGCAGCGATTTGCCAGCCCGATCTTTCTGGAGCTGCTGTCCACGCTTGACCAGGACCTGCGCGACACCGGGCGCACGCTGGCCGTCTTTGCCGCCCGCACCCGCGATGAGGAAGCCGAGATCGTGCGCCAGATCATCGACGAGGGGTTGGCCGATGCGCTGGTGCTGGGGCGCACGCGCGCAGGCGATCCGCGCGTGCGCTTCCTGCTGGAGCGCGGCGCGCCCTTCGTGACCATGGGCAAGACCGACTGGCCCGACCGCCACCCCTGGGTCGAGATCGACTACGCCCATGCCGGGCGCATCGCGCTGGGCGCGCTGGCCGAAACCGCCGCCGGGCCGCTGCATGTGCTCGCCGCGCCCGAGGGGCTGAACTTCGCCGACAACTACGTCGCGGGCGCGCTGGCCGAAGCCCGCGCGCTCGGCCTCTCGCCGCCGCAGGTGTGGCGGATCGAGATGACCGAGGCCGCGGGCGAGGCCACCGCCGCCGAGATCCTTGCGCGCGCGCCCCGCCCGGCGCTGGCCTGCATCCAGGATTCGCTGGCCTTCGGCGCCTACCGCGCCGCGGCGCAAGCCGGGTGCGTGGTCGGGCGCGATCTGACCGTGTTCGGCGGGCAGAACTTTCCGGGCTCGGAACACATGGCACCGCCGCTGTCGACCTTTTCGACCGAAGACGCCGCGATCGCGCGGCTGCTGAGCGCGGTCATGCTGCGCCGTCTGGCCCGCGACGGCAGCGAGGGGCCGTTCGAGACGCATCTTGTCCGCCCCGAGCCCCTGCCCCGCCAGTCGCATTTCCTCGCCTGAGCTACCACGCCCGCCCGCTGCGCGTGCCGGTCTGCACCCGGTAGAGCGAGGTCGTCGCGGTGATGAAGAGCTGCGACAGGTCCGGCCCGCCGAATTCGACATTGGTCACCATCTCGGGCACCGGGACATGCGCCACCGCGTCGCCGTCGGCGCTGAACACATGGACCCCGTCGCCGCCTGCGACCCACAGGTTGCCCTCGGCATCCACGCGCATCCCGTCGGGCACGCCGACCGGCATCACCGCCACGTCGCGCAGGTTCGACAGCACCCAGCCGTCGCCCACATCCAGCGCCACGACCTTGTGATGCCGCTCGGAACTGTCCGAGACATAGAGCACGCGCTCGTCGCGCGACAGGCACAGCCCGTTGGGGCGGTAGATCTCGGTGCAGAGCGCGCGCGGGTGGTCGGGGTCGGCGCCCACGGCGAACACCCATGACCCCGGCAGCTCCTGCGCCTGCTGGTAGCCATGCAGCGCGCCCTCCAGCGTGCGCACCCCGAAGGGCGGGTCGGTGAACAGCACCGTGCCGTCGGCGGCGCAGATCACGTCATTGGTGGAGTTCAGCACCCGCCCGTCATGCGCGCGGGCCAGCACCTCGCGCCCCGCGCAGGCACCGTCGGGGCCAGGCGTCAGCGCCGACAGCGTGCGCGTCGAATGCTCGCAGGCGATCACCCGGCCCGCGCGGTCGCGCGTCAGCCCGATGGCGAAATGCGCGTTCTCGACCCAGCGGGACAGCCCGTCCGCCTCGGACCAGCGCAGGATCGCGTTGCCGGGGATGTCGGTAAACAGAAGCGCCCCGTGCTCGGCGATCCAGACCGGCCCTTCGGTAAACCCCAGCCCCGAGGCCAGGTGCTCAAGCTCTCCGGTGACAAGCGTGCTCATGCGGGTCCTCCCTTGCCGCGTGCCCAGCGGTCGATCAGCACCACGCCCACGACCAGCGCGCCCTTGATCACCTGCTGGGTGTTGAAATCCACGTTCATGATGGCCAGCCCGTTGTTCAGCACGCCGATCAGCACCACCCCCAGCGCGGTGCGCGGGATCGACCCGTAGCCGCCGCCCAGCCGCGTGCCGCCGATCACCGCCGCGGCGATGGCGTCGAACTCCAGCCCGATGGCGCCGTCGGCGCGCGCGTTGCCGATCCGCGCGATCAGGATCATCCCCACCAGCCCCATCAGCGCGCCGGTCATGGTGAACACGATCAGCCTGACCCGCCCCACCGGCAGCCCGAGCATCGCCGCGGATTGCGCATCGCCGCCGATGGCGCGGACCTGCGCGCCGAAACGGGTGCGCGCCAGCAGCCAGCCCAGCGCCACGAACACCGCCAGCAGCCACCAGAACGCCGTGCGCTGGCCAAGGACGACGCCGGTGGCGAACAGGTCGCGAAACCACGCGGCGGCGAAGAGGATGGTCTGCCCGCCGGTCAGGGTCAGCGCCACGCCCTGCGCGATGAAGAAGCTCACCAGCGTGGCGATGAAGGCCGGCACCCCCAGCCCCACCACCAACGCGCCGTTCAGAAGCCCGAACGCCGCCCCCACCGCCACCGCGATGGGGATCGCCCAGACCCCGTAGCCCTGCGCCAGCGCCAGCGCCGTGACCACCGCCGCCGCCGAAGCGACCGCGCCCACGCTGAGGTCGATCTCGCCCATCAGGATGACGAAGGTCATCGCCGCCGCCGCGATGCCAAGAATCGCCACCTGCCGCCCGATCCCCAACAGGTTGGACGGATCGCGGAAGGCCGGGCTGAGCACCATCAGCGCGGTGACCAGCCCGATCAGGGCAATCGCCAGCCCCAGATCGGCGGTGCGGGCGCGCAACGCGGCGCTCATCGTGCACCCGCCGCCAGCCGTTCCAGCACCACGGCCAGAAGGATGATCAGCCCCTTGATGATGAATTGCGCGTCGATGTTGACGTTCAGCAGCACCATGCCGTTGTTGAGCACCGCGATCAGCGCCGCGCCCATCAGCGTGCGGCCCACGAAGGCGCGCCCGCCGAACAGGTTGGCGCCGCCGATGATCACCGCCGCGATGGCGTCGAGCGTCAGCGCCGGCACCGACCCGGGCGCGCCGCTTCCCAGCCGCGCGGCGCTCAGGCACGCGGCGATCGCCACCAGCGCGCCCATGATCGCGAAAACGGTGATCTTGCGGCGCTTCACCGGCACCCCCGACAGCGCCGCCGCGGCCGGGTTGGCGCCCAGCGCGACCAGCTCGCGCCCCGGCACGGTGCGGTTGAGGTAAAGCACGCAGGCCACGAACGCCGCCGCGACGATCCACAGCGGCACCGGCAGACCCAGCACGCGGTCGTCGTAGAACAGATCCAGGAACACGTCGTCCATGATGGCCACCGACACCGCACCGGTGAAGACGTAGGCCAGCCCCGTGGCCACCGCCATCATGCCCAGCGTGGTGATGAAGGACGGGATGTCGCCCAGCACGGTGATCACCCCGTTCAGCCCGCCGATGCCGATGCCGATCACCACCACCAGCGCCACCGCCAGCGGCCAGCCCATCCCCGCCGCCATGAACTGCGCCAGCAGCACCGACAGAAGCGCCACCACCGCGCCCACGCTCAGATCGATCTCGCCCAACAGAATGACAAGCGTCATGCCGAAGGCGACCAGCATCAGCGTCGCCGAATCGGTGATCAGGCGTTCCAGGTTGCGGGTGTTCAGGAAGAATTCGGACGACAGCGCGAAATACACCACCACCGCCAGCAGCCCGGCATAGGGAAGCAGGTCGCGCAACAGCGCAGCGGCGCGGCGCAGGGTGGGGGCGGGTGCGCTCATGCGGCGGCCTCGTCATCCTCGGCGAAGGCGAGCGTCAGCACGCGCTCCTCGCTGGCCTGCGCGGCGGGAACCACCCCGGAGATGCGCCCGCGCGCCATCACCGCGATGCGGTCGCACAGCTGCAGAAGCTCGGGCAGCTCGGACGAGATCACCAGCACCGCGCACCCCCGCGCCGCCAGATCACGGATCAGCGCGTAGATCTCGGCCTTGGCGCCGACATCGACGCCGCGCGTGGGCTCGTCCAGCACGATCACCTGCGGATCGGTCGCCAGCCACTTGGCCAGCGCGACCTTCTGCTGGTTGCCGCCCGACAGGGTTTCCACCGCCACGCCGGGCGCCGCCGCGCGCACGCCCAGCCGCGCCATCCAGTCGGCGGCGAAAGCACGCACCCGCGCCGGCGCCACCCAGCCGCGCGGGGCCAGCCGGCGCAGGCTGGGAAGCGCGATGTTCTCGGCCACCGACAGCGGCAGCACCACGCCCAGCCCCTTGCGGTCCTCGGACACATAGGCGAGCCCGGCACGCATCGCTGCGCGCACATCGCGCGGCGCGTAGGGCTGACCGAACAGCCGCATCTGGCCGCCATCGGGCGCGTCGATCCCGGCGATCAGGCGCGCAAGCTCGGTCCGGCCCGCGCCCATCAGCCCGGCAAGGCCCAGCACCTCGCCGCGGTGCAGGGTCAGATCGGCGCCGCGCACATCGGCCCCGCGCCGCAGCCCCGCGACCTGCAGCGCGACGTCGTCATGGGCGTCCGCGCCTGCGTGCCGGGCCTCGGACACGTCGCGGCCGACCATGGCGCGGATCAGCGCGGCGCGGTCCAGCCGGTCGGCACGGTCGGTCAGGATGTGGCGGCCATCGCGCAGCACGGTGATCCGGTCGGCCAGCGCAAAGACCTCGGACATGCGGTGCGTGATATAGACGATCCCCGTGCCCGCAGCGCGCAGCCGCGCGATCAGCGCGAACAGGATCTCCTCCTCGTTGCGGCCCAGCGACGAGGTCGGCTCGTCCAGGATCAGCACGCGCGGTTTCTGCGCCACGGCGCGTGCGATCTCGACGATCTGGCGCTGCCCGGTCGACAACGCGCCCGCGCGCGCGTCAGGGCGCAGCGCAATGCCCAGATCATCCAGGATCGCGCGCGCCTGCGCATAAAGCGCGCGCCGGTCCAGCCATGCACCGCCCAGACGGGCGGGCTCGCGCCCGATCAACAGATTCTGCGCCACATCGAGGTTGCCGAGCACGGTGAGTTCCTGAAACACCGTATGGATGCCGGCGGCGGTGGCATCGGCGGGCCGGGCGAAGGCCACCGCTGCGCCGTCCAGCCGGATCGTGCCGGCATCGGGGGGAAACAGCCCGGCGATGATCTTCATCAATGTCGATTTCCCCGCGCCGTTCTCGCCCATCAGCGCGTGAACCTCGCCCGGCAGCAGATCGAAGCGCGCGGCATCGAGCGCGCGCACGCCGGGAAAGGTCTTGGTGATCTCGGACAGCTCCAGCATCGCCGCGCCCCCATCGGACCTGCGGCCCGCCGCGAAGGCCACGCGGCGGGCCGGGGTTGGCTCAGTCTTCCCAGGGCGGGGTCACACCGGGATACTGGATCTCCCACATCTCGGCGTAGTTGTCGGCGGTGACCAGCAGGTTGGGGGTGATGATCTCGTCGCAGAGCGTTGCGCCCAGCACCACCTGCGCCAGCCCGTCGATGGCCGCGCGGCCCTGCAGCGCCGCCTGCTGCCCGGACAGCGCGATGATGTTGGTGTCGCCCGAATGCAGCTCCATGTAGCCCGGCACCTCGGCATCATAGCCCGCGATGGGAATGTCGCGCCCGGACTGGCGCACGGCTTCGGTGGCGGCGTTCACCGCCAGCGACCATGTGGCGACGATGCCCGCCAGATCGGGGTTGGCCTGGATCACGTTCTGCGCCAGCTCCAGCAGCCGGTCCTGGCTGAAATCCGACTGCATCGAGATCATCTGCCCGCCGGCCGCACCCACCGCGGACAGCACGCCCATCTCGCGGTCGCGGATCGTCTGCAGCGCGAAGGGAATGCCGAGGATCGCGATCTGGGCGTTTTCCTCGCCGATATGCTCCATCAGCGCGGCGGTCGCGTCGAAGCTGCCCTGATAGCTGGCGGCGTTCATCACGCTCACGACCTCGCCGCGCGAGGGCGCGCCGCCGACGATGAACACCGGGATGTCGTCGCGGTTGGCGCGGCGCACCGCCTGCCCGATCGAGCCCGCATCGACCGCCGTCAGGAAGATCCCGTCCACCCCGCGCTGCACCAGCGCGTCGAACTGCGACAGCTGGGTGTTGGCGTCGAAATCGGCGTTGTTGACGATCAGCTCGATCCCCAGCGCCTCGGCATGGGCTTCGCCGCCCGAGACCAGCGTGCGGCTGAAATCATCCGAGATGTTGTTGGTCAGAAACCCGAAGGTCAGTCCGCGCTCGCCGATCTCGGCGGTCTGCTCGTCGCTCAGATGCAGATCCTCGGCGGTGCCAAGGCAGGCCTCCTGCGCCAGCGCCGGCATCGCGGCGCCCAGCGCCAGCACGGCAATCGCGCCCGGCAGGCGCATGGTCTTTCCCGTCAGCATGATCTTTTCCTCCCCGCTGATGCGCGTCTCTCCTGACGTCACGCGGCGCAGGCTAGGACAAATACAATCGTTTGTATAGATGCTTTGCGCGCGACACGGCGCGCGGTCCACGCGGGATCAGAGTCTTTTGAGCGCGCGGTCCACGCGGGACAGAAACGCCGCGCGGTCGCGGTCGGTGCTGTGGTTGATGGCGTAAAGCTGGCACCACGTGAAGCGGCAGCCGGGGTGGAAGATCGGACGCAGCCCGCGCGTCCACAGGCTGCGGCCCGGGTCGCCGATCAGCCGCAGCCACCACCACGGCGAACCCGAGGTGGTGATGCCCACGAAACGGCGGATGTTGCGCAGCGTGCCGCGGGCGATGGCGCCCTTTGCCTCGGCCAGTTCGAAGGTGACGCCGGGCAGCCAGACCCGGTCCAGCCACCCCTTCAGCACCGCGGGGGGGCCGTAATACCAGGTCGGATAGATCATGATCAGACCCTCGGCCCAGCGCAGGTCGTCGACATGGTCCTGCACCTCGGCGATGTTGGCGTCGGGGTCGGTGACGTAGCGCTCCCACGCGGCGCGGGGCATCACCGGGTCGAACCCCTCGGCGTAAAGATCGCGCAGCCGCAGGTCATGCCCCGCCGCCGCCAGCGTGTCCTGCGCGCGCGCCAGCACCGCCGCGCCGTAACTGTCGGGTGACGGATGGCAGAACACGATCAGCAGCCGCATGCCGCGCCCCGTGCCGCCGCGGTCATGCCCCCTCCCCGCCGCCGACGGGCCGCGCCATGTCGGCGGACCAGCCGCGGGTCTTGCCGGGGTTCATCAGCCCGTGCGGATCGGCGCGGCGCTTGAAGTCGATCTGCGCGGTGTCGATGGACTTCATGCCGCCATCCTCGATCGTGACGACATGGGGGTCGTAGATGGTGCAGCCGTCCAGCCGCTCGAACGCGTCGATGAGCTCATACATCCGCGCGCGGGCGGTCCAGCGCACCAGGGGGATGGCGAAGATCTGCACCTCGCCCTCCATCCGTGCCATTTCGTGGTGCATCAGCACCTCATCGCCGAAACGCGCCATCTGCGCCGTCACCAGCGCCGGATCGAAGGGGCGGGGATAGGCGACCTGCAGGTAGCTCCACACCCCCGGTTCGTGCTTGAGCGCCTGCAGCGTGGTGTGGTTCCAGCCGCATTCCCAGGCCGGCGGCAGCTTCGCGGCCTCGATCTCGGCCAGGGTCCGCGATTGGGTGACGGTGCCGCCGAATTCGGCGACCTGCGCGGTGAAGGCGTCCATCGCGTCGGGCGCGACCATGGCGAAGACGGCGTCACGGGTGTCGGGGAACACCCCGGCCAGGCGCTTGTAGAACCGCGCCATGCGGCGCTCGACCACCGTCAGCAGGTAGCAGTCCAGCCCCCGCGCCTGCGCCGTCTGGGCAAAGCGCAGCGCGGTCTCGTAGCCGTCGAAGAGCGCGGTGCAGTGCAGCCAGTCGGTCTGCGGGCGCAGCGCGAAGTCCAGCTGCGTGATGATCCCGTTGGTGCCATAGGCGTGCTGCACCTTCTGGATGTCGGAACCGCGCAGTTCGATGATCTGCGGGTCGGGTTCGACGGTGACAACGCGCACATACGCCACGTTGCCGTCGTCGCGCAGCACCCCGTGGCGCAGACTGCCGATCCCGCCCGAGCCGCCGGCGATGAAGCCGCCCATCGTCGCCAGCCGCTTGGTGGACGGAAACATCGTCAGCATCTGCCCGGTCTCGGCGGCGGCCTCCTCCACCCGCGCGATGCGGGCGCCTGCTTCGCACAGCACCCGGCCCGGTTCGACCGACAGCACGCGGTTGAGCCGCGTGACATCGACCACCGCGCCGCCGTCGAGCGGCACGCATTGCCCGTAATTCCCCGTCCCGCCGCCGCGCACGGTCAGGGGCACGCCGTGGCGCGCAGCGGCGCGGGCGATGGTGATGACCTGCGCCTCGGTCTCGGGCATGACGATCAGCTGCGCAGCCTTGTCATCCAGCGCGTCGGACAGGATCGGCGAATACCAGTAGTAATCGCGCGCGCGCAGCTGCAGCTGTTTGGGATCGTCAAGGCAGCGGATCTCGCCCAGATCGGCGCGAAAGGCCGCCAGCGCGGTGGGGGAAACGGTCATGAGGTCTCCATGATGGCAGGGCCGCTTTCGACCCCCGCGCGAAAGATGCGCCGGCGCGGAGGGCGGCGCAAGGCATCGTGCAGGCTCGCGCCCTCCAGCAGCACGAACCCGGCCGGCGCGCCAGGGGCAAGCGGCGCGGCCTCGGCGCCAAGCCAGTGCGCGGGCGTGGTGGTGATGGCGTCGACCCACGCCTCCGGATCCAGATGCGCGGCGGGGACCGCAAGCCGCAGCGTCTCGACGGGGTCATAGGCGCCCAGCGGCTGGAACGGGTCGGCGACGTTGTCGGCACCCAGCATCACCGTGACGCCGGCGGCGCGCGCCTCGACCAGCGGCGCGAGCCCGCGCAGCCGCGGGGTGCGCCCGGGCGCGCCGTCCTGCAGCCACAGGTTGGTCCCCGGCAGCACCGTCAGGCCCACCCCGGCGCGCGCGGCGGCGTGAAGCACGCGCGCGACCTCGGGCTCGGGGCGCACCGCCAGCGCGCAGCCATGCCCGCAGAGCACCCGGCCACCCATGCCGTGGCGCGCGGTCTGCTCCACGATCGCGTCGAAGCCGCTGGCTTCGGGCTCGACCCCCTCATCGACATGGAAATCGAGCGCGAGGCCGTGATCGGCGGCCAGCGCAAAGACGCGGGCAAGCTTGGCGGGCAGGTCGGCGTTGCGATACACGAACGCCCCCAGCACCCCGTCGCCGGTCTGCGCCACGGCGCGGGCGATGCCCGGCCCGTGATCACGATCGCCCAGCAGGTCCAGCGGGCAGAGCGCGGCGCGCTGCACCGTCAGCCGGCCGCGCCACTCGGCGGCAAGCTCGGCCAGCACCGACCAGGCGGTGGGCGGCGCGGGCGCGGGCCAGTCGACATGGCTGCGCAATGCACCCATCCCGGCGGCGGCGCTTTCCGTCAGCGCGCGCGCGGCGCGGGTGCGCAGGTCGGCGGCGGTCCAGTTGCGGGCGTCGGCGCCCGCCGCGTCGATCGCGGCGAACAGCCCGGGCGCACGGGGCCGGGCGCGCGCGAAGGTGAAGGTCTTGTCCAGATGCAGATGCGGATCGGCAAGCAGCGGCAGCGCCTGCCAGCGCGGCGTGGTGCCCGGCGGCGCGGGCTCGATGGCGGCGATGCGCCCGCCCGAAAGCCGCAGCGTCACGCAGCGCCCGCCCAGCCCGATCCGCTCCAGCACCTGCGGCGCGCTCATGCCGGGGCGTCCGGGTCGGCGGGCGCATCGAGCACCGACAGCGGCACGGCGGCGACCTCCTGCAACAGCTCGACCAGCGCGCGGGCGGCGTGGGCGACGAAGGCCTCGCCGGTCCGGCGCGTGGCGGCGGCGGCGTTGCCGCAGGCGCCGGCGGGGTGGAGGTCCTGCGCCTGCCAGCCCAGCTTGCCGCCCGCGCCGAGGCCCAGATGCCGGTGCGTGCGGGCCAGCCGCGCGGGCAGCGGGCGGAAATCGCGGGCGTGCGCCATCGCCACCAGATCGGGGCGCAGCGCCAGCATGATCGAGGTCTCCATCTGCCCGGCATGGATGCCGAAGCGGGCTTCGTCGTCCGAGAGGTGCCCCTGTGGCGCGCCCATGGCGAACCAGCTGGCCGCGACGGTCAGCATGTTGTGGCGGATGCGCAGGTCCCGCGCAACGATGTCCATCGCCGCGCTCTGCCCGCCATGCCCGTTGAGCAGCACCAGCCGCCGCACACCCGCGCGCGCGACGCTGTCGCCCAGCTCGGACCACATCGCCATCACCGTCGCCGCCGAATGGCTGAGCGTGCCGGGATAGCGGTTGTGCTCGTCGCTCTTGCCCACGGCGCAGGTGGGCAGGAACAGCGCCGGGCAGTCATCGGGCAAGAGCGGCAGCGCGGCGGCGATGATGCCGTCCAGCTGGTCGCGGTCCACCGACATGGGCAGGTGGGGACCGTGCTGCTCGATCGCGCCCAGCGGCAGCACCGCCACCAGCGCGCCACGGTCCAGCGCGGCGAAGTCGCGCGCGGTATAGTCGGCCCAGAAGCGGTGGCGCAGCGGCGTCATCCGGCGTTGCGCTCGAGCGGCAGCGGCAGCGGCAGCGGCCGGCCCGGCGCCAGCGCGCCGGCGGCGGCGACGATCGCCGCGCGGTCGATGCCGAAATGGCGGTAGAGATCGGCGATTCGCCCGGTCTGGCCGAAATGCTCGACCCCCAGCGCCGCCACCCGGTGCCCGTGGACCGAGCCCAGCCACGACAGCGTCGCGGGGTGGCCGTCGATCACCGTCACCAGCAGGCAGTGCCGCGGCAGCCCGTCCAGCAACGCCTCGGCATGCGCGCGCGCCGGTTCGCCGCGCATCCGGGCGCGCTGGGCCGCCTGCCAGCCGGCGTTCAGCCGGTCGGCCGAGGTCACCGCCAGCACGCCCACATCGCGCCGCCCCTGCGCCACATGCGCCGCCGCCGCGATCGCCTCGGAGGCGACGACGCCCTGATAGGCGATCACCACCTCGGCGTTCGGGCCCGGCGGGCGCAGCCAGTAGCCGCCATCGATGACGCCCTGGCGGATCTCGTCCAGCGGGCGGCGGGGCTGCTCGAGCGCGCGGGTGGACAGCCGCAGATAGACCGACCCGCCGCCCGCGTCGCGCACCCAGTCGGCCGCGTCCGCCGCGTCGCCGTCGCGCTGCATGTAGTCGAAGGCCCATTCCAGGATCACCGCCAGCTCGTCGGCGAAGGCGGGCTCGAAACTGGCCAGCCCGTCCTGACTCATCCCGATCAGGGGCGAGCCCACCGACTGGTGCGCGCCGCCCTCGGGTGCCAGCGTGACGCCCGACGGCGTGGCCACCAGCAGAAACCGCGCATCCTGATAACAGGCGTAGTTCAGCGCATCGAGCCCGCGCGCCACGAACGGGTCATAGAGCGTGCCCACCGGCAGCAGGCGCTGCCCGAAGAGCTGGTGGCTCAGCCCGGCGGCACCCAGCAGCAGGAACAGGTTCATCTCGGCGATGCCCAGCTCGATATGCTGGCCCTGCGGCGAGAACCGCCATTTCTGCGTCGACGGGACCTTTTCGGTGCGGAAGGTGTCGTCGATCTCGTCGCGCGCGAACAGGCCGCGGCGGTTCACCCACGGGCCAAGGTTGGTCGACACCGTCACATCGGGCGAGGTGGTCACGATCCGCTCGGCCAGCGCGCTGTCCGAGCGCGCAAGCTGGTCGAGCAGCTTGCCGAACGCGGCCTGCGTCGAGATCGTGTCATCGCCCAGCGGCGTGAGCGCAGGCACGGGGACCGCCGGCGCGGTGTGGCGCCGGGGGCTGCCGGCAAAGAACGGCAGGCTGCGCATCAGCGCGTCAAGCTGGGGTTCGGTGATCTCCAGCCCCTCGGCGCGGTCCCATTCGTGGCCCGCGCGCACGCCCATCGCGGTGCGAAAGCCCTCCATCTGGGCAGGCGTCATCAGCCCGCCGTGATTGTCCTTGTGGCCCGCAAGCGGCGTGCCCCAGCCCTTGACGGTGTAGGCCACGAAGGCGGTCGGCCGGTCATGCGCGGCGGCCGCCGCGAAGCCGTCGAGCAGCGTCTCGATGCAGTGCCCGCCGAGGTTCTCCATCAGCGCGGCAAGCTCCGCGTCCGAGCGCCGTTCGAGCAGCGCGGTCACGTCGCCCTGATCGCCGATCTCGTCCATCAGCCGTTTGCGCCACGCGGCGCCGCCCTGAAACGTCAGCGCGGAATAAAGCGAGTTGGGGCAGGCGTCGATCCAGTCGCGCAGCGCCGCGCCGCCCGGTTCGGCGAAGGCCGCGCGCTGCAGCGCCCCGTATTTCAGGCGCACCACCTCCCAGCCGAAGGCGCCGAAAATCGCCTCGATCCGCTGCGACAGCCCTTCGCGCACCACCCCGTCGAGGCTCTGGCGGTTGTAGTCGATCACCCACCAGCAATTGCGCAGGCCCTGTTTCCAGCCCTCCTGCAGGCATTCGTAGACGTTGCCCTCGTCCAGCTCGGCGTCGCCCACCAGCGCCACCATGCGGCCGTCGGGCAGCGCGGCGCCCCAGTCGCGGGCGCGCACATAGTCCTGCACAAGCGCGGCGAAAGCCGTGATCGCCACCCCCAGCCCGACCGAACCGGTTGAGAAATCGACGTCATCGGCGTCCTTGGTGCGCGAGGGGTAGGACTGCACCCCGCCCCAGCCGCGAAACGCCTCGAGCTTTTCACGCCGGAGCGCACCTGCGAGATACTGCAGCGCATGGAACACCGGCCCGGCATGGGGCTTCACCGCCACCCGGTCCTGCGGGCGCAGCACGGCGCCGTAGAGCACCGCCATCAGCGTGACCATCGACGCACAGGACGCCTGATGCCCGCCGACCTTCAACCCGTCGGGGTTGGGGCGGATGTGGTTGGCGTTGTGGATGGTCCACGCGCTCAGCCACAGCGACTTGCGCTGCAGAATGTCGATACGCCGCAGCAGCTCGGCGCGATCCGGGTGTGTCTGGGCGGTCATGTCGTGCTCTCCGCGACGGCACGGGAAAGCTGCAACAGACCGCCGCCGCTGTCAAACGCGCGCGTGCGCGGCGCGCTCAGAGCAGGCCGGCCAGCGTGACCAGCGCCGCGCCAAGCGCCAGCGCGGTCATGCCGATCAACCGCCGGGTTTCCACCGGCATCTGCGCCAGCAGGCGCAGCAGATCATCGATGCGCGAAGGGGCCAGCGCGAACACCAGCCCCTCCACGATCAGCACCAGCCCGAGGGCCAGAACGATGGTGCTCATTCCAGCCCCCGACCCCGGCTCAGTTGCCGATCATGTCTTCAAGCTCGCGCACGATGTCGGGCTCTTCGCCGACGTCATCGCGCGTGGGCAGCTCGGTGTCGGCGATCCCCTCTTCGGCGGCCTCCCGCAGCGCGTCGAGCCGCGATTCGTCCAGACCGTCGCCGCGCAGGAAGGCGAAGAACTCGCTGTCCGGGCGCAGCACCATCGACGCGTTCTCGCCGCGCAGCGCCCGCTCATAGGCCTGCATCGAGCGCGAGAAGGCGAAGAATTCGGGGTCGAGGTTGAACGCTTCGGCGTAGATCCGGTTGCGCTCGGCATCGGCCTCGCCGCGGATGATCTCGGACTCGCGGTTGGCGGTGGACACCAGTTCGACCACGGTGCGGTCGGCCAGCGCGCGGACGCGCTGCGCGGCCTCGTTCCCGCGGGCGATCTCGTCGGCGGCCTCGCGTTCACGCTCGGCGCGCATCCGCGCGAAGGTGGCGGCAAGGTTCTGCTCGGGCAGGTCGGTGCGGGTCAGCCGCACGTCGATCACGTCGACGCCCAGCGTCTGCGCCTCGCGCCGCGCCAGGTCGCGAATGCGGTTCATCAGGATGGTGCGGTCTTCCGACAGCACGGCCCCCGAGGGCACGGCCCCCAGAACCTCGCGGATGGCGGCGTTCATGATCCGCTCCATCCGGCCCTGCGCGGCGCTGACGCCTTCAAGGCCCACGGCCTCGCGGAAGCGGCGCACATCGGTGATCCGCCAGCGCATGAAGGCATCGACCACCAGCCGGCGATCATCGAGCGGCGTGATCTCCAGCGGCTGCGTGCGCAGCCCGAGGATCCGCGCGTCGTAGCGCACCACCTCCTGGATGAAGGGGACCTTGATCCCCAGGCCGGGCTCGTTGACCTCCTGCCGCACCTGGCCGAACTGCAGCACCAGCACGTTTTCGCGCTCATCGACGACGAACAGCGCCGACAGGCCCACGATCACCGCCACCGCGGCGATCGGAATGAGAAGTCCGAATTTCCGCATCAGTCTGCACTCCTGGGCTGCTGCTGGCGCTGAAGCTGGTCAAGCGGCAGATACGGCAGCACGCCGGTTCCTCCGCCGGCTTCGCCGGTGACGTTGTCGAGGATGGTGAGGCTCATGTCGCCCAGCACGTTCTCCATGGTTTCCAGGAACATCCGGCGGCGCGTGACCTCCGGCGCATTCACGTATTCGGAGAAGACCGACACGAAGCGGCTGGCCTCACCCTCGGCGATGTTGATGACCTGGGCGCGGTAGGCCTCGGCCTGTTCCAGGATCTGCGCCGCGTCACCGCGCGCGCCGGCCAGCACGCGGTTGGCGTAGGCGTCGGCCTGACGCTCCAGACGGTCGCGCTCCTGCCGGGCGGCCTGCACCTCGCGGAAGCTGTCGATCACCTCGTTCGGCGGGTCGGCCTTGTCGAAGTTCACGCGGATGATGTTGATCCCGGATTCGTAGGTGTCCAGAACGTTCTGCGCCGCGTCGCGCAGATCCGCCGCGATCGCCCCGCGGTCACGGTTGAGGATCGGCGACAGTTCCGAGCGCGCGATGATGTCGCGCATCGCCGATTCCGACACGGCGCGCACGGTTTCGCGCGGATCGGCAAGGTTGAACAGGAACCGCGCCGGATCCGAGATGTTCCACACCACCTGGAATTCGATGTCGACCACGGCTTCGTCGCGCGTCAGCATCAACCCCTGGTCGAGCGGCGCGGTGCCGGTGCCGACCTCGGTCACGCGTTCGGTGGTCACCTGAACGACCTCGCGCGAGACCACGGGCCACGGTGCGAAGTTCAGCCCCGGTTCGCCGGTGGCGTAGAACGAGCCGAACAGCAGCTCGACCGAGCGCTCTTCGGGCTTGACCGTGTAGAACGAGGCGATGAGCCAGACCACGAACACGCCCGCCAGCCCGAGCACCACGCCGCGCTTGGAAAAGCCGGGACCGCCCAGCCCGCCGCCGCCGGACCCACCCGAGCCGCCACGCCCGCCCATGAGCACCTTCAGCTGCTCCTGGCCTTTCTTGACGATGTCGTCGATTTCGGGGATGCCGGGGCCATTGGGGCCCTGGCCGCGCCCACCGCCGCCGCCACCGCCTGAACCGCGCGGGCCTCCTCCGCCCCCGCGATTGCCGCCGCCCCCTCCCCAGGGGCCACCGTTTTGTCCTGACATTCTGGATGATCCTTCGATTTCGAGATTCTGTTCCCAGTCTAACCTGTGCGCGGCCTGACTGAAATCAAGTTGACCAGTATGTGAACTCAGTCCGACCGGGTCGGGCTGCGCAGTGTCACCAGCTCCTCGGCCATGGTCGGATGCACGGCCACGGTGCGGTCGAAATCGGCCTTGGTCGCGCCCATGCGCACCGCCACCGCGGCCAGTTGAACAAGCTCCCCGGCGTGGTCGCCGACGATGTGACAGCCCAGCACGCGGTCGGTGGCCTGCGACACCACGAGCTTCATCAGCACGCGCTCGGAACGCCCCGCGAACAGGCTGTGCATGGGACGAAACGCCGCTGCATAGACGTCGATCGGCTCCTGCGCGCGGGCGTCCTCTTCGCTCAGCCCGACGGTGCCCAGTTCGGGGCGGGTGAAGACGGCGCTGGCGATCAGGCTGTGATCGAAGGTGGTGGGGCGCGCGTTGAACACCGTGTCGGCGAAGGCGTGGCCTTCGCGGATCGCCACGGGGGTCAGGTTCACGCGGTCGGTGACGTCGCCCACCGCATAGATCGACGGGATCGCGGTCTGGCTGTAGGCGTCCACCGGCACCGCGCCGTTGGGCGCCAGCTCCAGCCCCAGCGCCTGAAGCCCCAGCCCGTCGGTGTTGGGCACGCGGCCGGTGGCGAACATCACGTCATCGAACGCCCCGTCCTGCCCGGTCGAGGTCCTGAGCGCGAAGCCGCCTTCGGTCCGCGTCAGCGCGGTGATGTCGGTGCCCACGCGCAGGTCGATCCCGTCGGCGCGCATCTGCTCGGCGATGTGGCCGCGGGCTTCCTCGTCGAAGCCGCGCAGGATCTGCGCGCCGCGGTAGACCTGCGTCACCTTGACGCCGAGCCCGTTCAGGATGCAGGCGAATTCGCTGGCGATATAACCGCCGCCGACAATGGCGATCGATCCGGGCAGCGCGTCAAGGTTGAAGATCTCGTTCGAGGTCAGCACCCCGGCGTCGGCGAACGCGTCGGGCACGAAGGGCCGCCCGCCGGTGGCGATGAGAATGTGCTTCGCTGTCACCACGCGGCCATCGGCCAGCGCCACACTGTGCGGGTCGGCCACGGTGGCGCGGCAATCGAACATCTCGACCCCCGCCTTCGACAGGTTGGCGCGGTAGATGCCTTCCAGCCGGTCAAGCTCGGCGT
>PUOA01000191.1 GCA_003551925.1 Paracoccaceae bacterium | reverse complement strand
GATCGAGGCGCTGACCCGCGGCTACCCCGACAAGCCGAGTTATTTCGTCGACAAGCTGGCGCGCGGGCTGGCGCGGATCGCCGCGGTGGTGTGGCCCAAGCCGGTGATCGTGCGGATGAGCGATTTCAAGACCAATGAATACGCGGGGCTTCTGGGCGGGCGCGGGTTCGAGCCGCACGAGGAAAACCCGATGATCGGGTTCCGCGGCGCCTCGCGCTACCACTCGCCGGACTATGCCGACGGGTTTGCACTGGAATGCGCCGCCATCGCCAAGCTGCGCGGCGAGATGGGGTTTTCCAACGTGGTGATGATGATCCCCTTCGTGCGCACCCCCGAGGAGGCCGACGAGGTGCTCGACGTGATGGCCCGTGCCGGGTTGAAGCGCGGGCAGGACGGGTTGCAGGTCTATGTGATGTGCGAGGTGCCGTCGAACGTGATCCTGGCCGAGGAATTCGCCGCGCGCTTCGATGGCTTTTCCATCGGGTCGAACGATCTGACGCAGCTGACGCTGGGGGTGGACCGCGATTCGGGCAAGCTGGCCGGGCTGTTCCGCGAACGCGACCCGGCGGTGATGTGGATGATCCGCCATGTGATCGAGAAGGCGCAGGCAGCGGGGGTCAAGGTCGGCCTGTGCGGCGAGGCGCCGAGCAACGACCCCGAATTCGCGCGGCTTCTGGTCGAGGCGGGAATCGATTCGATCTCGGTCACGCCGGACAGCTTTCTGGCGGTGAAGGAGCATGTGGCCGCCGCCGAGCGCGGCGCCTGAGAAGGCCGGGACGGCCCCGGCGGCGCGGCCTGACGGCCGCCCCGACCGTGCCCGCCCAGCCTGCCCGACAGGCGCGCGACAGCGGAGGTCACAGCAACCCCTCGGCGCGGAAGCTCAGTTCGCCTTCCTTGCCGATGATCAGATGGTCATGGAGCGTGATCGACAGCGCCTCGGCCGCCGTCTGGATGCGGGCGGTCATGGCGATGTCGGCCTGCGATGGCGTGGGATCGCCCGAGGGGTGGTTGTGCACCAGGATCAGCGCCGAGGCGTTGAGGTCGAGCGCGCGGCGCATCACCTCGCGCGGGTAGACGGGGACGTGATCGACCGTCCCGCTGGCCTGTTCCTCATCGGCGATGAGCACGTTCTTGCGGTCCAGGAACAGCACGCGGAACTGTTCGGTGTCGCGGTGCGCCATTGCCGTGTGGCAGTAATCCAGCAGCGCCTGCCAGCCCGACAGCACGGGGCGGTGCAGCACCCGTGCGCGCGCCAGTCGCTGGGCGCTGGCCTCGACGATCTTGAGCTCCAGTGCCACGGCGTCGCCGGCGCCTTCGACCTCGCGCAGCCGGGCGGGGGGCGCGGTGATGACGCGATTGAGGTCGCCGAAGGTTTCAAGCAGCCGGCGCGCCAGCGGTTTGACGTCCTGCCGCGGAATGGCGCGAAACAGGATGAGTTCCAGAAGTTCGTAATCCGGCATCGCCTGCGGCCCGCCGGCAAGGAAGCGTTCGCGCAACCGCTTGCGGTGATCGCGCAGATAGGAGGGGGGCTTGCCTGGCGGGGATGACGCCGCCGCGGAGGGGGGCGGCGGCGGAGCGGCCGGCACGAAGAGCGGCAGCGCGCTGTCGTGGAAGGCAGGGTCGAAGGGCGAGCGGCGGCGGGGCATGCATGCAGGGTGCCGCGCCGAGGTGAAAAAATGGTTAATCCGTGCACGGTGCCTGCGCATGGATCAGCGCATCGATCAGTTCGTGGTGCCGGAATGGCTTGGGCAAGGTGGCGATGAACCCGGCGGCAAGGTAGGATGCGGTCTGGGCCGGCATCACATTGGCGGTGGCCGCGATGGCGCGGGGCGGCGGCGCTCCGGACTGCGCTGCCTCTCGCTGCATCTGGCGCAATGTCTCCAACCCGTCCATGACCGGCATCGAAATATCCAGAAGCACCAGGTCGAAGTCGCCCTGTCGCCAGAGCGAGATCGCTTCCGCGCCGTCCTGCGCGAACACACCGTCGATGCCCAGCCGCGCCAACAGGATCGAGAGCAGCTTGCGATTGGCCGCGTTGTCGTCCGCCGCGAGAACGCGCAGCCCACGCAGGCCTTCGGTGTCGGACTCGAGCCAGCCAGCCGCCCGGTCGGCTGGCAACGACCCGGTTTGCGCTTCGGTGTCGGCCGGGAGCGCAAGAAACAGCTCGATGCTTGTGCCCTTGCCGGGCGTGCTGTCGATCCGGATCGTGCCGTTCATCATCTCGACCAGGCGCTGCACGATGGTCATGCCGAGCCCGGTGCCACCGAATCGGCGCACCGTGCCTGACTCGGCCTGCTCGAAGGGCCGGAACACACGCGAAAGCTGTTCGTGCGACATGCCGATGCCGGTATCGGAGACCCGAAACAGCAGTTCCCGCTCATCGACGGGCGTCACATCCAGCGTGACTGCGCCGGTTTCCGTGAACTTCACGGCATTTCCCAGCAGGTTGTGCAGGATCTGACGGATGCGCGTCTCGTCGCCGATGCGGGGCAGGTCGGCGCGCAAGGCGCAGTTCAGGTTGAATCCGATCCCCTTGGCCCGCGCATTCGTGCCGTGAAGCGACCCGAGCCCATCGACAAGGGCGCGCAGATCGAACGGCGCCGGATCAAGATCGAGCTTGCCTGCCTCGACCCGCGCGAGGTCGAGAATATCGTTGAGCAGGGACAGAAGGCTCCACCCCGAATCGCGGATCGTGTCCAGCATGTCGCGTTGATGCGCCTGCAACGGTGTGTCGGCCAGCAGATCGGCCATTCCGAGCACGCCGTTCAGGGGTGTGCGGATTTCGTGGCTCATGTTGGCCAGGAACTCCGACTTGGCGCGGTTGGCCGCCTCGGCCGCTTCGCGGGCGCGGGTAACCTCGGTGATGTCGACGCGCAGCCCCACGCGCCCGCCCTCGCGCGTTGTGGTGTCGCGGATACGCACGCTTCGACCGTCGGCGAGGGTTTCGATCACCGCCGCATCGGCCAGCCGGTGGCGCGCCAGGGTGTCGCGCATCCATGTTTCCGGGTCGCGCCCCTGCGGATCGACGATCTCGCCGACGGCGATCGCATGGCGCAGGATCTCTTCGAACTTGGCTCCGGGAACGACCGCGGGTGCGGTCAAGGGATAGATCTGACGGTAACGATCATTGACCAGCACCACCCGGTCGTCGGCATCGAAGAGCAGGAAGCCATCGTCTAGCGCCTCGACCGCGTCGATCAGCTGTTGGCGGGTGCGGGCGGCCGCGGCCTCGGCGTCGCGGGCGGCGTCGCGGGCGTTGTGAAGTTCGGTGACGTCCACCCGCAGCCCGACCCGCCCTCCGTCCAGCGTCTCGCGCTCGACGATCTGCAGCACGGTGCCGTCCGACAGGGTCTGCGTGATCGGTCGTTGCGAGCGATGCGCGGCAAGGCGTTCTTGCAGCCACTCCTCCTCGCGGCCGATGGCTGCTGCGTATTGGCCGCGCTCCAGGCCGTAGCGCAGGATGTCCTCGAAGCGGGTCCCCTCGACCATGGCGGGGGCGCTGGCGGCGTAAAGCTCGCGATAGCGGCGATTGGCCAGCACCAGGCGGTCATCGGCATCATAGTAGACGAAACCGTCATTCAGCGCATCGACGGCGGCCACAAGTTGCGCACGCGCCTGATCCGCGGCCTCGAGCGCGCCCCGGGCCGCATCCTGTGCGGCGATCAGCTCGGTGATGTCGGTTTCTACCGCGATGAAGCCGATATGCTGGCCTTCCGCGTCAAATCGCGGCTGAATCTCAAGCCGCAGCCAATAGTCCTGCCCCGAGCGGCTGCGGTTGAGGATATCCGCCTCGACCGGCTCGACCGCGCGAAGGGCACGGCCAATGCGGGCGATCGTTTCGGGGTCGGTGCGTTCCGACTGCAGGAAATCGCCGGGCCGCCGGCCCTTGACGTCATCCAGTGTCCACCCGGTGCGATCCTCGAACGCCTTGTTGACCCAGGCGATCCGCCCCTCGCGGTCGGCGACAACCACCAGGTTGGTGGTGACGCGCGCAACATCGCCCAGCCTTTCAAGCCGCTCGAGCTGCGCGCGTTCCTCGGATATGTCCTCGACCAGGCTCCAGATCAGGTCGCGGCCGTCGCGTCCGGTGACCTTCACGCCTTTCAGGCGCACCGGATAGCGCGTGCCGTCCTTGCGGATGTAGTGCTTTTCCAAAGGGCCAAACCGCCCGGTTTCGCGCAGTTGGGCCAGTGCCTGCGCTTCGGCCTCGGCATACTCACTGGGCGTGACGTCCCAGTAGCTCAGTGCAAGGAATTCTTCCTGGGTATATCCCGTCGGCGCAAGCAGCGCCGGGTTCACGTCCAGAAAGGCCCCACTCTCCATGTCGTTCAGCGCGATGCCGAGCGGGGCCAGGGTCACCAGCGCGGCATAAAGCGCTTCGCGCTCGCGCAGCTTTGCCTCGGCCTCGATCCGCTCCGTGATGTTGGTCACCATCGCGATGGCCGAGACCATGTTTCCGCCGGCATCCATGCGCGGCCGGGCCGACATGCTGACCCAGAGCGCGCCGCCATCCGCACGCTGGAGCCGGAAATCATGGCGCGCGGTCGCGCCCTCCTTGCGCTCGCCGAACAAGGACAGCGCTTTCGTGCGCCATTCGTCATCCATGAAATCGGTAAAGGGGCGTCCGCGCATGGCCGCGACCGGCAGGCCCAGCATCTGCGCCATGCGCCGATTGGCGTAAAGGGTCAGCCCCTGCGCGTCGATGACCCAGACCCCGTCATGCGCCAGTTCGACGATATCGGCCAGATCGGCAAGGCGCTCGCGCTCCTCGCGCCGGGTGGTGATATCCTCGAAGGTGCCGTAGAAGCGCACAACCTTGCCATCGCGCATTTCACGCGCCCCGGTGCTGCGCACCCAGAGCTTGCGGCCCGTCGCGGTGACGAAGGGCAGTTCCAGATCATAGGGCGTGCCGTGCTCCTGCAGCGCCGCCAACGCCGGATCGAGGATGGCGCGCGCCTCGGGGGGGTAGAAGGACAGCGCCGTGTCCATCGATGGGACCGTGTCCGCCGGAATTTCGTGAATGGCGCAGGTCACCGGCGACCAGAACGCGGTGCCGTTCAGCAGATCGACCTCATAGCTGCCGACCCCTGATATCGCCTCGACCTCGGCGGCGCGGTCAGCCACCCGATCAGCGTCAAGCGGATCCGAGGGCGCGCGGAGGGGGGCGCCTGTCACACCATCCTGTCGGTTCATGGCGCGGCACCGTTCACGGATGTGGCCGCCCACACCGCAGCGCGCGGCGCGATTGCGGTGGCGTGGCACCGGAGCGTCCGGCCGGTCCTTCCGGGCCGCAGGGGCAGGGGGACGACACCATCCGTGTGGTGTCCGCGCATCCCGGCCCCTTGCCACCCCATCAAACGCGCGTGGCCAGGGTCGCGATGATGGATGCTGGCGGCGCGCGCAGGCCCGATTGTCGACTCATCGATTGGCATGTCCTGATCACCGGTGGTTCGCTGCACGCGGGTTTATGCGTGACATGATAACAATCTGTTGATCGCCTACAACCCTGACGCGAGCTTTCGCGGTGAGAGCGGAGGATTCCTGCAGCCGAGGGACCGCCGCGGCGCGGTTTCGGGCATCGCGCAAGCAAGCTGGTCCAACGCACCGGCAGCCAGCGCGCGCGCGGGATCATCCGCCCGTGACCGGACGGCGGTCCGGCTCGGGGACCGGTTCGGCAAGCTGAAGCGCCCGCGCGCGTGATCCGGTGTGCGCAGCGTCGGCGTCGACGCCGCCGTCCCATCCGACACGCCGGTGCGGCGCGCGACGGGCAGGCTCAGCGGGCAGGATACGCGAGCTTCAGCACGGTTTCGGCGAGATCCTCGCGCCGGAACGGCTTGGCGACATGCGCGCCGAAACCGGCCTCGAGATACTCCGCGACCTGATGAGCCAGGACATTCGCCGTTACCGCGATCGCCGGAACCGGCGGTTGCCCCGCCGCGGATTCGCACCGGCGCAGGGCGCGCAGCGCGCTGATGCCGTCCAGCACCGGCATCGAGATGTCCAGCAGGTAGATATCGAAGCGGCCGGCGTCCCACGCATCCACACTCGCCCGGCCATCGGCGACGAGCGTGACCTCGGCCCCCAGCCCGATCAGGATCGACTCGAGGATCTTGCGGTTGGTGCCGTTGTCATCAGCCGCAAGCACCCGCAGCCCCGCGAGCGGCCGGGATCTGGTGGGCGGCGTTGCAGGTTCCGCCGCCTCCGACGCCAGCGGCAACGGCAGCCTGACGGCAATCTCGGTGCCCTGGTCGGGCGTGCTGTCCACGGTGATCGCGCCGTCCATCAGCGCGACCAGATGCCTGACGATCGACATGCCGAGCCCGGTGCCCCCGAAGCGCCGCGTGACGGTCCCGTCGGCCTGCTCGAACTCGTCGAACACGCGCGAGATCTGTTCCGGCGTCATTCCGATCCCGGTATCCTGCACGCGCAGCGACAGCGCGCCATCGGGCGCGGCGCGGACCGACACGCGGACGCTGCCGCGTTCGGTGAACTTGATGGCGTTGCCGATCAGGTTGTGCAGCACCTGCGCCAGCCGACCCGGATCGCCGAGCCGCGGGCTGCGCGCGCCCTCGTCGCAGGTCAGTTCGAAGGAGAGGCCCTTCTCCGCCGCCCGCAGCGCGTGCATCGCGCGCACCCCGTCGGCCAGCTCCGCCGGGACAAACCGCCGCTGTTCGAGCGCGAGCTTCCCCGCCTCGATCTTGGACATGTCGAGCACATCGTTCAGGATGCCGAGCAGCGTCTCGCCCGATGCGCGGATGGTCGCCAGCATGTCGCGGTGATGCGGGTCCGACAGCGCGTCTTCCAGCACCTGCGCCATCCCGAGCACGCCGTTGAGCGGTGTCCGGATCTCGTGGCTCATGTTGGCAAGGAAGCGCGACTTGGCGCGATTCGCGGCTTCGGCCCGGTCGGCGGTGCTGCGCAGCGCGGCCTCGGTGGCGACCTGATCGGTGATATCGGTGATCGAGCACACCACGCGCACGGCCATCCCCTCGGCGGTGAACGGCGCTGCGTTGACCGACAGCAGGCGGCGCGTTCCGTCGGGCCAGCAGATGGCGAAGCGCACGTCGCGCACGGTGCGCCCCTCGGCCAGCACCCGCGGATAGGGCAGCGCCTCGGGCGGCATCGGACCGCCGTCGAGCGCGCGGATCTGCCATTGCGGATCGTCGTGGCGCCGCGCGGTGATGCCCGATGCCGAAACGCCCAGGATCCGCTCGGCCTCGCGGTTGGCAAACAGGATGCGCCCGTCCCCGTCCAGCGCCGTGATCCCCGACGCCGAGGTGTCCATCAGCCGGGCGAGGTAATCGCGCTCCTCGGTCAGCTGGGTTTCAAGCTGGACGCGGTCGGTGATGTCCAGATGGATCCCGGCAACCTTGCGCGGCGCGCCATCGGGTGCGCGCGCGGTCACGCGGCCGCGCGACAGCAGCCAGACCCAATGGCCCGCCTTGTGGCGCATGCGGATTTCGTTGGCGAAGCGGTCCTCGCCCAGGGCCAGCAACGTGTCCTGCTGAACCAGCAATCTGGCAAGGTCGCCGGGGTGGATGAGGTCGCGGAACCCGTGCGCAGGACGTGTGGCGAGCTCCTCGCGGGTATACCCGAGCATCGCTGCCCAGCGGTCGTTCACGCGCTTGATGCCGGTGTCGAGGTCAAGCTCCCACGTGCCGGCGGCGGCGGCGTCGATGATTTCGGCCAGCCGGCGTTCGGCGTCCTTGAGTGCGGTGATGTCGATGCGCATGCAGACCCGGCCACCATCGGCGGTGACGCGGTCGTTGATCCGCATCCAGCGCCCGGCCTGCTGCCGCTCGATCGACTGGTTCCCGCGGCGAAACTGCGTCACCCGGTCGGCGATCCACGCGTCTTCCTGTCCCAGCGCATCGGGAATATCGCCGCCGCGGACCGTCGCGTCCACCAGCGCCTCGAAGGTCACGCCGGGCTGCAAGACAGCCTCGGCCGATGGGTAAAGCGCCCGGAAATGCGCGTTGCACAGCACCAGCCGTTCCTGCGCGTCAAAATACGCGAAAGCGTCCGGCAGCGCGTCGACGGCAAGCTCGAGCCGGGTGCGCGCTTCGGTCGCCTCGGCCGCGAGGCGCTCGAGCGCGGCGGCATGCGCCTTCTGCTCGGTGATGTCGGTTTCGACGCACACGAAACCGCTCAGGGTGCCATCGCATTCGCGCAGCGGCTGGATATCGATATCGGTCCAGAACTCCTCGCCGGTGCGGGTCCGGTTCAGAAGCTCGGCGCGGGTGGGCTGGCCCTGCCGCATCGCTTCGTAGATGCGCGCGACCGCTGCGCGGTCGGTGTCCGGCGCGTGCAGGATCTCCGAGGGCTTGCGGCCGCGCACCTCGGCAAGGGTCCAGCCGGTGCGCGCCTCGAAGGCGGGGTTGACCCATTCGATCCGGTCATCGGCGTCGATGATGATCACGAAGTCGGTCATCCGCTCGGCGATGCGGCCCAGCCGCTCGGCCTTGCGGGTCAGGTGCCATTCGTCGGTGACATCGCGCGACACGAACACATAACCGGGGGCGGCACCGGGCCGGTGCGGCGGACGCGGGGTCGCGGTCATCGCGTATCGCCGCTGGCCGCGCGGTGTATCGGCCCAGAACGGGTGCGGCCCGGACCGCCCGGCGGCATCGACCTCGGCCATGGCGCGGCGGTTGAGCGCGGCGATCGCGGGTGGCATCACCTCCTCATGCGTGCGCCCGATCAGCTGATCGGGGGGGACCATCATCTGCCCGGGATCGGCGGTGTGGACCTCCAGATACCGGCCATCGGCGTCGACCTCGAGCACCAGTTCGTGCACCGCCCCCAGCGTCGTGCGCAAGCGGTCGTGCTCGGCGCCGCGCTGGGCTGTGGCCTCGGCGCAGGCCAGCACCGCGCCGATGGCGTCGGCGACCGCTTCCAGCAGCTGGATGTCGGCCTGCGCAAACGCGCGCGGCTGCCGGCTTTCGACGGCCAGAACGCCCAAGCGCGCCCCGTGCGAGGCGATCGGCACCGCCAGCAGCGCGCGGTTCCGGTGCCGCGCAAGCAGGCGCCTTTCCGCGGCCGTGTCGGGCAGGGCGGCGCGATCATCGATCCGCAGGACGGACTCGATGCGCAGCCCGGCGCGCAACGCGGCGGCCCACGATGTGCAGGGTGACGCGCAGGATGGAGCGCCGGGTGGTGTGGACTCGGCGCACCAGCAGGCAACCTCGGTGACCTCGGGGCCGTTCGGGGCGGGGGTAACGCGGGTCGCATGGCAGCGATCCGCGTCAAGGAAAGCGCCGATACGCCCCAAGGCCTGCACGAACACGCCGGGCACCGCGCCGGGCGGGGCGCGCAACAGCAGGCCCGACAGTTCCAGTGCAAGCGCGAGGGGGTCCTGGCGCGCCGGGGGCCCCACCGGCTTCAGTGTCTTGTGTTCCACGGTCAGCGCAGCACCTCACTCCGCGGTGACCATGCCCGGGGTGACACGACCGATGCGGTCACACTCCCGACACACGGTCGGTTCCCATCACGTTTGCACCCTTACCTTATGTTGCGCCGCGTTAAGCAAGCCCTAATCGCGTCTGGGATGCCCCCTTCTGCAACGCGCGCTCGGCTCATCCGGCGGAAACCCCGCGTCGGCATCCTGCGCGTGATCCGGATTTCTGCCACCAGGGATGCCCTCATGCACCAGCCTGTCCAGTCCTTTCCCCATTTCCGCGAGGTCCCTGCGGGGCTGTGGCGTTGGCCCGATTTCACACCGGCCGAGATCGCCTGCCGCGGCACCGGCGCGCTCAAGCTGCATCCGCAGGCGCTGGACCGGCTGCAGGCGCTGCGCGACCGGCTGGGGCGGCCGATGATCGTGCGCTCGGCCTATCGCTCGCCGCAGCACAATCGCGCGGTGGGCGGAGCGCCGCGCTCGAAGCACATGGACGGGACGGCTTTCGACATCGCCATGTCGAACCACGACCCCGCCGCGTTCGAGGCCGCCGCGCGCGCGGTCGGGTTCCGGGGTTTCGGGTTCTACCCACGCTCGGACTTCATGCATATCGACCTTGGACCCGCGCGCAGCTGGGGCACCCCGTTTCCCGCGCGCAAGGTCCCGTTTTCCCCCGAAGCCCGCCCCGCGCGTGAGGCGCTGTCGCAAAGCCGGACGCTGAAGGGCGCGGGCACCGCCGGCGCGGTCACGCTGGGCGCCGCAGGCATCGAGGTCGCACAGGAGGTCCTGACCGAGGCGCAGGACGCGGTGCTGCCGCTGGTGCCGTATCTGGACGCGCTGCGCTGGGTGTTCATCGCGCTCGCGCTGGCGGGGATCGCGGTCACCATCCGTGCACGGATCGACGATTGGCGCGCTGGGCGGCGGTGACGGACTGGCCCGCGCCGGAGTTGCAAGGCGCTCCGGCGCGGGGGGTGGGTGTCAGCCCGGCATCGACACGTCGATGCCTTCATAGAAGTAGTTCTGGGCGCGGATCTCGTCATCGGTCAGGGTCTCGCCCTCACCGATGACCTGCTCGCCGGCCTGGTTGACGATCGGTCCGGCGAAGGGGTCGATCTCGCCGCTGCGCAGCCCTTCGATGACGTTCTCGGCGCGGGCGGTTTCCTCGGGCGTCATGTTGGTGAAGGGCGCGAGTTCGAACATCCCCGAATCGAGCCCGCCCCAGGTGTCCTCGGGCTGCCATGTGCCGTCGATCATCGCCTGCGCGCGGCTGGCGTAGTAGTCGCCCCAGTTGTTGATCGACGAGGTCAGGTGCGAGCCCGGCGCGAAGCGCGTCATGTCGCTGGCCTGCCCGAAGCCGTAGATGCCGCGCTCCTCGGCCAGCTGCAGCGGCGCGGGGCTGTCGGTGTGCTGGCACAGCACGTCGCAGCCCTGGTCGATCAGCGCGCGCGCGGCGTCGGCCTCGACGCCCGGGTTGAACCACGCGTTGGCCCAGACCACGCGGATGCGCATTTCCGGGTCCACCGACCACGCGCCGCGCATCACGGTGTTGATGGCGTGGATGACCTCGGGCACCGGGAAGGCGGCGACATAGCCGATCTGCTTGGTCTGCGACTTCATCGCCGCGATCACGCCCTGCACGTAGCGGCCTTCGTAGAAGCGGGCGTTGTAGATCGCCAGATTGTCCATCGTGCTGGTGCCGGTGGCGTTTTCGAACATCACCTCGGGGAATTGTTCGGCCATGCGCAGGGTCGGCTGGAAATAGCTGAACGACGTGGTGAAGATCAGCTTGCAGTCGGCGCGCACCAGCTGCGTCACCACGCGGTCGAAATCCGGGGGTGCCACGGCTTCGACCAGGGTCGAGGTGACGGCGTCGCCCATCAGCTCTTCCATCCGGAGGCGGCCGCGGTCGTGCATGGTGGACCAGCCGAAATCGCCCACGGGGCCGATCAGCACCATGCCCACATTCAGCGGGTCATCGGCCATCGCGCGCATCGGAATCGCGGTCGAGGCAGCAAGCGCCGAAGCGCCGGCCAGCACGTTGCGTCGGGTCAGGGTCATGGGGGAGTCTCCTCTGTTGGGGTCGGTGTCATCGGGCGGGCGCGAAGGGCTGGCCCAGGCTGGCCGGCGCCACGCTGCCGCGTCCCGCGCTGCGCCGCGCCGCCATGATCAGCGTCAGCGCGACGATGGTGATAAGGTAAGGCAGCGCCGCCAGGAATTGTGAAGGGATGTTCACGCCCGCCGTCTGCGCGTGCAGCTGCAGGATGATCAGACCGCCGAAAAGATAGGCACCCAGCATCGCGCGCAGCGGCAGCCATGAGGCAAAGACCACGATCGCCAGCGCGATCCAGCCGCGCCCGGCGGTCATGCCGGCGGTCCAGAAGGGTGTCAGCACCAGCGACAGATAGGCGCCCGCCAGCCCCGCGCAGGCCCCGCCGAACAGCACCGCATAGAGCCTTATGCGCAGCACCCGGTAGCCCAGCGCGTGGGCCGAGACCGGGTTTTCCCCGCAGGCGCGCAGGATCAGTCCGGCGCGGGTGCGCCACAGGAACCACGCCACCCCCGCCACCAGCGCGATCGAGGCATAGACGAACGGGTCCTGCCGGAACAGGATCGGGCCGATCACCGGGATCTCGGACAGCAGCGGCAGCTCAATCCGCCGGATCCCCTCGCGCTGGATGCCGACGAAGGGCGCGCCGACCACGCCCGACAGCCCCAGCCCGAAGATCGTCAGCGCCAGCCCCGAGGCATACTGATTCGCCGCCAGCCCCAGCACCATCAGCGCGAACAGCGCCGACAGCGCCATTCCGGCCGCGATGGCGGCGAGCACGCCCAGCAGGCTCGATTCGGTGACGATGGCGACGCCCACGCCGGTGGCGGCGCCCATGATCATCATCCCCTCGACCCCGAGGTTCAGCACGCCTGCGCGTTCGACCACCAGCTCGCCGATGGCGGCGATCAGCAGCGGCGTCGCGGCGGTGATGATGGTCAGCGCGATGGCAACGGCAAGCGTCATGACCGCACCCCCGGGGCTGGTGTGGCGCCGGGGTCAACGGGCCGCACCACGCGCAGGCGGTAGAGGATCAGCGTATCGCACGCCAGGATGTAGAACAGCAGCATTCCCTGAAACACCAGCGTCATGTCGCGCGGCAGGCGCAGGATGATCTGCGCGTTCTCGCCGCCGATGAAGGTGATGGCGATGAACACCCCCGCGATCAGACAGCCCACCGGGTTCAGCCGGCCCAGAAACGCCACGATGATCGCCGTGAACCCGTAGCCGGGCGAAAACCCCGGCAGCAGCTGGCGCACGGTGCCCGACGCCTCGATCACGCCGGCAAGCCCTGCCAGCGCGCCCGAGATCGCGAACACCGTGATCGTCAGCCGCGTGTCGGAAAACCCCGCGAAGCGCGCCGCGCGCGGGGCCTGACCGACCAGCCGGATCTCGAACCCCTTGAGGGTGCGCGCCATGACCAGCGCGAAGGCCACCACCACCGCCAGCGCGATCACGCTGCCGATGTTCATGCGCCCGCCGGTGAACAGCAGCGGCAGCGTCGCCTCGGGGCCGAAGCTGACCGTCTGCGGCATGTTGAAGCCCATCGGATCGCGCCACGGGCCGCGCACCAGATAGTCCATGAACAGATCGGCCACATAAACCAGCATCAGCGACACGAGGATCTCGTTCACGCGCAGCCGTGCCTTCAGGATCGCGGGGATCAGCGCATAGGCCATCCCGCCCAGCGCGCCCGCGACCAGCATCAGCGGCAGCACCCATGCTCCGCCCCAGCCATGCGCCCAGACCGCCACGCCGCCGCCGCAGATGGCGCCGATCAGGAACTGACCCTCGGCGCCGATGTTCCAGTTGTTGGACCGAAAGCACAGCGCCAGCCCCACCGCGATCAGCACCAGCGGCGTGGCCTTCACCGCGACCTCCTGCAGGCCGTAGGCGTCCGACACCGGCTGCCAGAAATAGACGCTCAGCGCGCGCAGCGGGTCCTGCCCAAGCAGCCAGAAGATCACCACCGACGACACCAGCGTCAGCACCACCGCCAGCAGCGGCGACAGCAGCAGCGCCCATTTGCCGCCCTCGGCGCGGCGTTCCATGGTCAGCCGCATCAGGCGCTTTCCTCCATCTCGGGCTGCGCGGCGGCGGGGTCGGCGCCGCCCATCAGCAGGCCCACACGCTCGCGCGTCAGCTCGCGCACCGGATAGGCCGCCGACAGCCGTCCCGTGAAGATCACCGCCACGCGGTCGGCGATCTCGAACAGCTCGTCGAGGTCCTGGCTGATCACCAGCACCGATGCGCCGCCCTGCGCCAGATCGACCAGTGACTGCCGGATCAGGCTCGCCGCGCCTGCGTCCACGCCCCAGGTGGGCTGCATCACCACCAGAAGGTCCGGCTTGCGCAGGATCTCGCGGCCGACGACGAATTTCTGCAGGTTGCCGCCCGAAAGATCGCGCGCCTCGGGGTCGCGGGGGCCCTTGCGCACGTCGAAGGCGCTGGTCACCGAATCGACCCAGCCCAGCATCCGGTCGCGCTGGATCAACCCGCCGCGCAGGAACCCGTTGGACGCATGCCCCGCCACCAGCGCGTTTTCCGACAGCGACATGCGCGGCGCGGCGGCGTGGCCGAGCCGTTCCTCGGGCACGAAGGCGGCCGACCGGCGGCGGCGGCGGTTGATGCCTTCGTGCCCCACGGGCGCACCATCGAGCACCACCGCGTCGGCGCGCGGGGCCTCGGCCTCGCCCGAGATCGCGGCGAACAGCTCGTCCTGCCCGTTGCCGGCGACCCCCGCGATGCCCAGGATCTCGCCCGCGTGCAGCTCCAGATTGACGCCCTTCAGACTGGTGCCCTGCGGGTCCTCGGACGGCAGGTCCAGGTTCGACACCCGCAGCCGCACCGGGCCGGAGACATCGCGCATCGCGCTGCGGCGCACGTCGGAAATCTGCGTGCCGACCATCATCCGTGCCAGGCTCGCCGAGCTTTGCGTGCGCGGGTCGCAGCGTTCGACCACCCGGCCCGCGCGCAGGATCGTCGCGGCCTCGCACAGCGCGCGCACCTCGTCGAGCTTGTGCGAGATGTAGAGCACCGCGCGGCCTTCGTCGCGCAGGGTGCGCAGCGTGTCGAACAGCCCGTCGCATTCCTGCGGCGTGAGCACCGAGGTGGGCTCGTCCAGGATCAGCAGCCGCGGGTCCTGCATCAGGCAGCGCACGATCTCGATCCGCTGGCGCTCGCCCACCGACAGCCGCCACACCCCGCGGTCGGGCTCCAGCGGCAGGCCATAGGCGCGGCTGACCTCGCGCAGCCGCTCGGCGACCTGCGCCAGCGGCGCGTCGTCGTCCAGCGCCAGCGCCACGTTTTCGGCCACGCTCAGCGCATCGAAAAGCGAGAAATGCTGGAACACCATGCCGATCCCCAGCGCGCGCGCGGCGGTCGGATCGGGCAGGGCGACCGGCGCGCCCTCCCACAGGATGCGGCCTTCGTCGGGGGCCAGCAGGCCATAGAGCATCTTGACCAGCGTCGACTTGCCGGCGCCGTTCTCGCCCAGCAGCGCGTGGATCTCGCCCGGATACACGGTCAGATCAACCGCATCATTGGCGACAAGATCGCCGAAACGGCGTGTCAGCGCCTCGGCCTGAACAAGCGGTCTGCGTTGCGTCGTCATCCCTGCCCGCGCCTGAACCCTGCAAACCGCGCGCAGCATGGGGGCGCTGCGGCCGGTCTTGACCATCCGGGCGTAGCCGAGCCGCTGCGCTGGAGCAACAATTACATCGCCGTGGCGGGGCGCAGTAGCTCAAATTTCGGGCACCGTGGCGCGAAATCAGTCAGACGCGGGGTCCTCCTCGGCCTCGGCGGCCTTTTGCAGCGCGGTGTAAAGCTCGCTGCGCAGGCGGGGGATGTCTTCCTCGATCAGGGTGTTGAGCACCACGCGGTCCGAGTGGCGCAGCCGCACGAAGGATTGCAGCCCGCGCTTCTCGGCGATCTTGCGCGCGCGGGGCTTCACCTCGGCCCAGAGCGCGTGCAGGTCCTCGGCGCGCTCGCGCATCAGGAATTCGTTGTCGTGGTGGCGCTCGAAGATCTGGTCGAAGCCGTCGATCAGCCGGGTGCGGGTGCGCGGGAACGAGAACATTTCCAGAAACGCCACCCCCGCAAGCGCCACCACCAGCAGGCCCGGAAGCGCCATCACCAGCCCGGTGACGAACAGCGTCGCGCCCGCCGCGATCAGCAGCAGCACCAGGATGCCATAGGCGCGTTCGCGCGCGCGCCGGTAGCGCAGCGCCGCCTCGTCGATCACGAAGGCATGCAGCCGCAGCCGTTCGGCGAAGCCCGACATCTGGGTGATCTGGTTGTCCATCCGGCGCGAGGGCGCGCGGCGGATCTCGTCGATCAGATCGGCGCGGGCCTTTTCGAAGTCATCCATCTGCAGCCCGCTGCGGGGCCTGCCCTCGATCGGGACGAAGGTGTTGTAGATCATCGGCAGATCCTTGCGCGGGATCACCTTGCCAAGGTTCCAGCACAGCGCCCCGTAGGCGCGCGCGAAATCGTGCAGCGTCTGGAACTGATCCATCTTGTTGAGCACGATCAGCAGCTTGTGGTCCATCCCGCCGAGCGATTCCTTGAACACCTGCAAGGTTTCGCCGGTGGTGCCGGGCTTGTCGGGGTCGAAGAACACCAGCACCAGGTCCGAGCGTTCGGCGAACCAGCGCACCACGCCGGGGAAATCGAAGCCGCGCCCGTTCTCGGCCCTGGCCTCGTCGATCATGCCGGGGCTGTCGACCAGCGTCGCGTTGCGCAGCAGCGGCACCTTGCGCACCTTCATGCGCACATGCGTCACCAGCTGGTCGCCGAAATGGCGCAGCCCCTCGTAGGCCAGATCGGGGTTGCTGACCACCGCGTGACCATCGAGGTCGTTTTCGACGCTGCCGTGGGTGATGATGGTGAAGCCGTCATCGGTGGGCGCGACCCCGGTCTTCTGCACGTCGATGCCCAGCAGATGATTGACGAAGCTCGACTTGCCCGAGGAGTGGTTGCCCAGCAGCAGGACCTGCGGCGGGCGGCGCAGCTCGCCCATGGTGGGCGGGCGGCGAAAGCTGAACTGCCTTGCCAGCGGGATCAGCGGATCGTCGTAATATTCCCGGATCCTGTCGGCGAACTGCTCCATGACCTTCTGCAACGATCGCTCCTTCCTGGTGAATGAACTCCGGTGGGCGGCAGTCTTATGACCATCCCGCGCGCAATTGGCAAAGGCGCGGGCGAAGGGAACTCACAAATACGCGATCCAGCGGTCTGGCGCTTGGCAAAACGGCGGCGGTCTCAGCGGTTCATCGCGCGGCTGAGGATGATGACCGGCAGGATGCCCACCGCGACGATCAGCAGCGCCGAGCTCGAGGCTTCTTCCAGCCGCCCGTCCTGCGCCAGCCGGAAGGTGCGGATCGCCAGCGTGTCGAAGTTGAACGGCCGCAGGATGATCGTGGCGGGCAGTTCCTTCATCACATCGGCGAAGACGAAGATCGCCGCCGCCAGAACCCCGCGCCGCAGCAGCGGCACATGCACGCGCATCAGCACGCCGGCCGGACGCTCGCCCAGATTGCGCGCGGCGTCGTCCATGCTGGAGGGAATCCGCTGAAAGGCGCTGTCCACGGTTTTCAGCGCCACCGCGAGGTAGCGCACCACATAGGCGAACATCAGCGCCACGATGGTGCCGCTCAGCAGCAGGCCGGTGGAAACGCCGAAGCGCTCGCGCATGAACGCGTCGACGGTGTTGTCGAAGGTGCCGAGCGGGATGAGCACGCCCACGGCGATCACCGCGCCGGGCATCGCATAGCCCATCGACGCCGCCTGCATCGCCGCGCTGATGGCCAGCCCGCCCTGCTGGCGGCGCGCGTAAGCCAGGAACACCGCGATGCACAGCAGGATCACCGCCGCGCCCCCGGCCATGATCAGGCTGTTCTGAACGAAGGCGAAGAACCGTGGCCCCCAGAACGGGTCTCCCGCAACGATGCTCAGCCGCAACAGCTCGGCGGCGGGGAACGCGAAGCCCAGCGCCACGGGGACCGCGCAGACCAGCGCCGCCGCGAGCCCCGCGCCGCGGCCCAGCCGCGTGCGCTCCAGCGGCCGGGCGCGGCCGCCGCGGTCGCTTTCGAACAGCCGGCTGCCGCGGATCAGCCGTTCCACCAGAAACGCGACGGCGACGAAGCACACCAGCAGCGCGGCCAGCTGCGCCGCCGCCTCGGGCGAGCCGCGCCCGAACCAGGTGCGGAAGATGCCGGTGGTCATGGTCTGCACGCCCAGATGCACCATCGCGCCGTATTCGGCGAGCGTCTCCATCGCCACGAAGGCCGCGCCCGCCGCGATCGCGGGCCAGGCCATCGGCAGCGCGACGCTGCGAAACGCGCTGGCGCGGCTGTGGCCGAGCGCGCGCGCGGTCTCCATCATGTCCTGCGACTGGCTCAGGAACGCCGCGCGCGACAGCAGATAGACATACGGATACAGCACCAGCGCCATCAGCATGATGGCGCCGGGCAACGAGGCCATCTGCGGGAACCAGTAATCGCCGCGCCCCCAGCCGAACGCCTCGCGCAGCCAGGTCTGCACCGGCCCCCAATAGGACAGCCGGTCGAAATACACATAGGCGATCACATAGGCCGGCATCGCCATGGGCAGCATCAGCGCCCATTCGAACATCCGCCGCCCCGGAAACTCGTGCGCGGCGACCAGCCAGCCGGTGGTGACCCCGATCACCGTGGCGATGGTCAGCACCCCGCCCACCATGATCAGCGAATTGCGCACGTAAAGCGGCAGCACGGTCTCGGCCAGCTGCCCCCAGACCCCGTCCGAGGACACGAAGACCTGGCTCAGCACCGTCACGATCGGCAACAGGATCACCGCGATGATGACCCCCGCCACCACCGTCCAGACCGAAAGACGGCGCCGGACCAGGCTGCGCGGCGGCGGTGCAGAGGTTGTGGTCATGGCGGGCTTCCGGATTGCTGCGACGTCTGGCGGGTGTATGAATTCCTGATCGTTCTTGTCAACCATTACCGGATCGGCTAACACCGGGTCGCGGCAGGCAGCCCCCTGCCCGGACCGCCGACCCAGCGGGCGCGCGACGCCCCAGGCAGGCATGGACACAGATAAAGGAGAGTCTCCATGTTTCGAGTCGCAGCCGTCTCGACCCTTGCGCTGGGTGTCGCGCTTCCCGCGTTCGCCGAGGAGGTCAACCTCTATTCCTCGCGCCACTATGACACCGACTTCACCATCTTCGAGGCGTTCACCGAACAGACCGGCATCACCGTCAACCTGATCGAGGCCTCGGGCGACGAACTGATCGCCCGCATCCAGTCCGAGGGAGTGAACAGCCCCGCCGACCTGTTCTGGACCGTGGATGCCGGCCGCCTGCACATGGCCGTCGAGCGTGACCTGTTCCAGCCGATCCGGAGCGATGTGCTCGAGGAACGCGTGCCCGCGAATCTGCGCCATCCCGACGGATTGTTCTTCGGCGTGACCACCCGCGCGCGCGTGATCTACTACAATGTCGAGAACGGGCGCCCGGAGAATGTGAACACGTTCGAGGACCTTGCAGATCCCGATCTTGGCCTGACGGTGTGCATCCGCACCTCGTCGAACATCTACAACCTGTCGCTCATGGCCGAGCTGATCGAAGTGCATGGCGAGGACGCGGCCGAAGCCTGGGCCGAGGGCCTGCTGGCCAATCTGGCGCGCCGGCCGCAGGGCGGCGACACCGACCAGATCCGCGGCGTCGCCGCAGGCGAATGCGATCTGGCGATTGCCAACAGCTACTATTGGGGCCGGCTGCAAACCTCGCAGAACCCGGCCGACCGCGAGGCCGCCGCGCGCGTCCTGCCCATCTTCCCCAACCAGGACGACCGCGGCACGCATGTCAACGTGTCGGGCATGGGGGTGCTGACACATGCGCCGAACCCCGAGAATGCTGTCGCTTTCCTCGAATTCATGACCTCGCCGACGATCCAGTCGATCCTGGCCGACCAGAACAACGAATGGCCGGCGGTCGAGGGCGTGAGCGTCACCGGCCCGATGCGCGACTGGGCCGATTTCACCCGCTCCGACACCAACCCCGCCGCGCTGGGGGCGAACCAGGGCGCCGCAATCAGCGTGTGGGACCGCGTCGGCTTCCCCTGATCGCAGCCGCGACACCCTGAGCAACCAGAGGCCAGCGCAGCCGCGCTGGCCTGTTTCGTTGCGCCGCCCACCGCCTGGAAAAGGTTGACAGACCGCCCTCGGGTGGGACCCAATGTCACGGCGCGCGCAGGGTCGAAGGAGGGCCGCGCGCGCCCAACGGGCACCAAAGCCCCGAGTTACAGGGAGAGAGACATGAAGAACGTCACATTCGCGGCGGTCGCAGCCGTGGCCATCGGGGCCGGCGTTGGCGTCGGCGGCGCACAGGCGCAGGATCTGTCGATCGCCACCGGCGGCACGGGTGGGGTGTATTTCCCCATCGGCGGCGGGCTGGCCGAACTGATCAACACCCATATCGACGGCGCCTCGGCCACCGCCGAAGTCACCGGCGCCTCGGTCGAGAACGTGGCGCTGATCTCGCGCTTCGACAGCGACCTTGCGCTGGCGCTGGCCGACACGGTGTTCGCCGCCTTCCACGGGCAGGACCCGTTCGAGGCCAACCCCGTGCCCGAGCTGCGCGCGCTGGCCTCGGTCTACCCCAACGCGGTGCAGATCGTCACGGTCGAGGGCAGCGGCATCGAGAGCCTGCAGGATCTGGTCGGCAAGCGCGTGTCGGTGGGCGCGCCCGGATCGGGCACCGAGGTCAGCGCCCAGACGCTGCTGAACGCCAACGGCATCACCTATGACGACATCGACCAGCAGCGGCTGAACTTCAACGAGACCGCCGACGCGCTGCGCGACGGCGACATCGACGCCGGGTTCTGGAGCGTCGGCCCGCCGACAAGCTCGATCATGAACCTGGCCGCGACGCGCAGCATCGCGCTGGTGCCGCTGAGCGAGGACGAGATCGCCAACGCGATCGAGGCCGAGCCGGTCTTTGCCGCCTACACCCTGCGCGCGGGCACCTATGACGGGGTGGATGTGGACACGCTGACGATCTCGACCCCGAACGTGCTGGTCGTGCATGCCGACATGGACGAGGAGCTGGCGTTCCAGATCACCCGCGTGATGTTCGAGCATGTCGACGACCTGATCGCCGTGCACCCGGCGGCGAACGACACAACGATCGAGTTCGCGCTGGGCTCGACCCCGATCCCCATGCACCCCGGCGCGCTGCGCTTCTATGAGGACAGCGGCGCCGAGATCCCGGACGCCCTGCGCCCGTGATCGCGGCGCCGATCGGGCGGCTCCTTGCCGGGGCCGCCCTGCGCCTGTG
>PUOA01000112.1 GCA_003551925.1 Paracoccaceae bacterium | reverse complement strand
TTCACCACGCCCGCAGGTCATCCGGGGCACGATCTTGCACAGCCCCGTCACAGCGTCAACGGCGCGCGCAAGCGCCCTCGGGCGGCGCCCTGCTCTCGCGCGTCAGGCGGCCAGCGTGGCGACCGCGCGCGCGATCTCGCGTTCCTCGTCCGCCGGGATGACCCAGGCGGCGACGCGGGCGCTCCCCGGGTGCAGGCGTGGGCCGTGCGCGGCGTTGCGCGCGGGGTCGAGCGCGACGCCCAGCCATTCCAGCCAGCGCGCGATGCCGGCGCGCACGGTGGCGCTGTTCTCGCCGATGCCGCCGGTGAACACCACCGCATCGCAGCCGCCCATCGCCACCACCATGCTGCCCGCGTGGCGCGCCGCCCAATAGCAGAAATGGTCGATCGCGAAGCGGCTGGCGGGGCCGCCGTCGGCTTCAAGCCTGCGCATGTCGCCGCTGACGCCTGACAGCCCGGCCAGCCCCGCGCCATGGTTGAGCAGGCGGCGCGTGGCCTCGATGCCGTGTTCCGAGGCCAGCCGCAGCGCCAGATTTGCGTCGATGCTGCCGCAGCGGGTGCCCATGCTCAGCCCTTCGAGCGGGGAATAGCCCATGGTCGTGGCCACCGAGCGCCCGTCCTCGATCGCGCAGAGCGAGGCGCCGTTGCCCAGATGGCACGCCAGCACGCGGCGGGGCAGGGAGGCGCCGGTCGCTGCGGGCAGCGTGCGCACCAGCGCGGCGTAGCTGAGCCCGTGGAACCCGTAGCGGCGCAGCCCCGCCTCGGCCATCGCGCGCGGCAGGGCGTAATGCGTGGCCAGATCGGGGTTGCTGGCGTGAAACCCGGTGTCGAAGGCGGCGACCTGCGGCACGCCGGGCGCGCGGTCGCCGACCGCGTCGATGGCCGCAAGGTTATGCGGGTTGTGCAAGGGCGCGAGCGGGATGCACTCGGCGATGGCGGCGCGGATCTCGGGCGTGATGCGGGCGGGCGCGGTCAGCACGGCGCCGCCATGCACCACGCGGTGCCCCACCGCGCCAAGCGCATCCAGTGTCACGCCCTGCGCGGCCAGCGCGTCAAGGATGCGGTCAAGCGCGTGGGCGTGGTCGGGCATGGCGACCTCGGCGCGCGTGTCCCCGAGGCGCAGAAGCGACGCGCCGCCGATACCGTCGGCGACACCGGTCAGCATCCGGCGCAGATCGGGCGCGAACAGTGTCAGCTTGATCGATGACGACCCCGCATTCAGCACAAGGATCGGCTTGTCCATCTCAGAGCATCCCCCACAGGCTGCGCGCCAAGCCCACCCCGGCCAGCGCGATCAGCAGCATCAGCGTCAAGCGCCGGAAATCCTGCGGATCGGCCGCGGAAAACCGGCGCCCGCCGATCCAGAGCCCCAGCGCCATCACCGGGATCATCAGCGCCAGCAGCCACAGACTCTGCACGCTCAACAGCCCGGTCCACCACAGCGACGGCAGCGCGATCAGGCACACCAGCGTCAGATACGCGATCAGCGTCGCGCGAAACGCGGCCGCCGCGACCGGCTGCGCGGCCAGGTAGACCGCGATCGGCAACCCGCCCGAGGCCGCGCCATTGGCAAAGCCCGACGCCATGCCCGCCACGACATCGCCGGGCGGGCCAAGCGTGCGGTTGATCCGCAGCCCGCGCGCCATGGCCAGACAGGCCACCAGCACGATGGCCGACACCGCCATGCGTGCCACATCCTCGCCCATCCGCGCGATCAGCGCGAAGCTGAACGGCATCACCACCGCCGCGCCCGCCAGCATCCAGCCCATGCGCCGCCAGTCCACCCGGGCGATCACACCGCGCGCCTGCCCGGCGCTGAGCACGATCTCGCACATCACCAGCGTCGCCACCAAAGGCACCGGGTCGGTCACCAGCGCCGCCGCGGCGATCACCAGCGCCGAAAAGCCGAAGCCCGAATAGCCGCGCACCCAGGCGGCGCCGAGGACACACAGCCCGAGATAGGCCATCTGCCACGGCTCCAGCCCCGAGAGCGCGTCCATGTCGGGCTCAGGCGAGCTGTGGGCGCATGTCGGCGCGGCTGACCCCCGCCACGGCAACCGGCTTCTTCATTGCGTCGCGGCGGAAGGGTTCGCCCAGTTCCTGGTTCAGCAGCGCCTCGATCAGCGTGGTCTTGCCGTGCTCCATCTGGTCCTTGATGGCGGTGTGCAGCATGTCGGTGAGTTCGTCCATGGTGCGCGCCTGCACCCCCTTCAGCCCGCAGGCCTGCGCAAGCGCGGCGTAGTTGACCTTGTCATCCAGTTCGGTGCCGACGAAGTTGTCCTCGAACCACAGCGTCGAATTGCGCTTTTCCGCGCCCCACTGGTAGTTGCGGAACACGATCATGGTGATCGCGGGCCATTCGGGGCGGCCGATGGCGGTCAGTTCGTTGACCGCGATCCCGAAGGCGCCATCACCGGCAAAGCCCACCACCGGCACATCCGGGCAGCCGATCTTGGCGCCCACGATCGCGGGCAGCCCGTAGCCGCAGGGGCCGAACAGGCCGGGCGCAAGGTATTTGCGCCCCTCGTCGAAGCTGGGATAGGCGTTGCCGATGGCGCAGTTGTTGCCGATGTCGGACGAGATGATCGCATCCTTCGGCAACGCCGCCTGAATTGCGCGCCACGCCATGCGCGGCGACATCCAGTCGGGCTTGGCGGCGCGGGCGCGTTCGTTCCAGGTGGTGCCGGGATCGTCCTGTTCGTGGTCCATCGACGACAGCTCCTGCGCCCAGGCGGATTTGCGGCGCGCGATCTCGGCGCGGCGTTCCTCGCGGTTGGCGTCACCGGCGGTGTCCGACAGGCGCGCAAGGATGCCTTGGGCGGTTTTCTTCGCGTCGCCCACGATGCCGACGCTGACGGGCTTGGTCAGGCCGATCCGGTCGGGATTGATGTCAACCTGAATGATCTTCGCGTCCTTCGGCCAGTAGTCGATCCCGTAGCCCGGAAGCGTGCTGAACGGGTTCAGCCGGGTGCCGAGGCACAGCACCACATCGGCCTGCGCGATCAGCTCCATCCCGGCCCTTGACCCGTTATAGCCCAGCGGCCCGGCGAACAGCGGGTGCGCGCCCGGGAAGGCGTCGTTGTGCTGATAGCCCACGCACACCGGCGCATCGAGCCGTTCGGCCAGTTGCCGCGACACCTCGATGGCGCCGCCCAGCACCACGCCGGCGCCGTTCAGGATCACCGGGAACCGCGCCTCGGACAGCAGCTCGGCGGCCCTGGCGATGGCGGCCTCGCCGCCGGCGGGGCGCTCGAACTCGATGGGTTCGGGGATCTCGATATCGACGACCTGGGTCCAGAAATCGCGCGGCATGTTGATCTGCGCGGGCGCCGAATGGCGCCTGGCCTGGCAGATCACGCGGTTGAGCACCTCGGCCACGCGCGACGGGTCGCGCACCTCCTCCTGATAGGCGACCATGTCCTCGAACAGCTTCATCTGTTCGACCTCCTGGAATCCGCCCTGGCCGATGGTCTTGTTGGCCGCCTGCGGCGTGACCAGCAGCAGCGGCGTGTGGTTCCAGTAGGCGGTCTTCACGGCGGTGACGAAATTGGTAATCCCCGGCCCGTTCTGGGCGATCATCATGCTCATCTTGCCGGTGGCGCGGGTGTAGCCGTCGGCCATCATCCCGCCCGAGCCTTCATGCGCGCAATCCCAGAAGGTGATGCCCGCCTGATCGAACAGGTCCGAGATCGGCATCATGGCCGAGCCGATGATGCCGAACGCATGTTCGATGCCGTGGCGTTGCAGGGTCTTGATGAAGGCTTCCTCGGTGGTCATGCGCATGGCGGCTCTCCTCGGTGACGGCGGTGGGGCGTGCGCGCGGGCGCACGCCGGGGCTGAGCCCATGAACCGCATTCGGGGCGCCAAGTTTAGGGCCAGTCACGGAGCAGACATAAGTCCAGTGCTACCCGGCGCGGCGCAGCCGGTCGATCTGACGGGCGATCCGCGCGATGCCTTCGGGGATCCGTTCCGACGCGATCGAGCTGTAGGCGATGCGGTAAAAGCAATCGGGCGCGTCGCGCGCGCCGAAAAACGGCTGGCCGCGTTCGATCAGCACGCTGTCCTCGCGCAGCGCGGCGGCAAGCGCGGTGGCGCTGACCCCGTCGGGGGTGCGCATCCACAGGCTGGAGCCGCCATCCTCGACCGCGCCGGCGATCTCGAGCCCCTCGGCGCGGATGGCGGCCAGCATCACGGCGCGGCGCGCGGCGAAACTGCGCGTCAGCCGGCGCAGCATCACGTCATAATGGCCCAGCGACAGGAACCGCGCGGCGGCGCGCTGCAACAGCCCCGGCGGATGCCGGAAGATGGTGGCGCGCAGGGTGCGGGCCTCGGCGATCACCGGCGCGGGGGCGACCATGAATCCCAGCCGCAACCCCGGAAACAGCGATTTCGAAAAGCTGCCGACATGGATCACGCAGCCGCTGCGGTCGAGCGATTTCAGCGCCGGAAGCGGCGCGCGGCCCTGCGCGATCTCGAATTCGTAGTCATCCTCGACGATGACGAAACCGCGCGCGCGTGCCGCCGCCAGCAGCTCGTGTCGCGCCTCCAGCGGCATGGTCACGCCGGTGGGGCAATGGTGGCTCGGCGTGCAGAACAGCACATCCAGCCGCGCCGGCAGATCCGCGGCGCGCAGCCCCTGTGTGCCCACGGGCACCGGCACCAGCTTGCAGCGCGTCTGCGTCAGGATGTCCTGCAGGCCGGGATAGCCCGGTTCCTCGATCGCGGCGCTGCGGCGCTGGTTCAGCAGCAGCTGCGCCGCCAGCCACAGCGCGTTCTGCGCGCCCAGCGTGACCAGGATCTCGTCGCGCCGCGCGACGATCCCGCGGCGCGGCAGCGAATGCCGCGCGATGTATTCCAGCAGGTCCGCGTCATCGAGCTCGAACTGGTCGTCGGACATGCGCGGGAAGTCGCGCAGCCCCAGCGACTGCACCATGCACAGCCGCCAGTTGGCGTGATCGAACAGCGACGGGTCGGCCTGCCCGTAGATGAAGGCATAACGGTAATCGCGCCAGTTCTGCGGCTTGCCCCGGTTCAGATCGCCGGCGGGCGGGCGGTGGCCCAGCACCCGCGCCCAGTCCACCGACTCGATCCGTGGCGGCGGTGTCTTGCGGCTGTCGCGTGGCGCCGGCGGGCGCGGCGCGGTGTCGGACACGAAATACCCCGACCGCCCCCGCGCGTGCAGGAAATCATCGGCCACAAGCTCGGCATAGGCCAGCGTCACGGTGATCCGGCTGACGCCCAGATGCGCGGCGAGCTTGCGGCTGGACGGCATCCGCTCGCCCGGCGTCAGGCGGCCCGACACGATCGCCTCGGCCACCATCTGGCGGATGCGGTGCTGCAGCGTGCCCTCGGACAGCGGGTCCAGCAGGAAGGATTCGACGGCGACGGCCATTCAGCATCATAGCGCGGAACTGGCGTTATCGAAACGGCTTTCTGGATATATCCGTTCTGCCCATGCCAAGGCTAAAGCGTGGCCAGACACAGTGGATGCAGAAGGAAGCGGGCAATGAACGAGATGAGCCGCAGGAACGATCTTGGCGCCGTGATCGCAGCCGACCGCGCCCACGTCTGGCACCATCTGAGCCAGCACAAACCCTACGAGACCGCCGACCCGCGCGTGATCGTCGACGGCAAGGGCCTGCGCGTCTGGGATGCCACGGGGCGCGAGTTTCTGGACGCGGTGTCGGGCGGGGTGTGGACGGTGAATGTCGGCTACGGGCGCACGCGGATCGCGGACGCGGTGCGCGACCAGCTGGTGCGGATGAACTTCTTCGCCGGCAGCGCGGGCACCGTGCCCGGCGCCGTCTACGCCGAGATGCTGATCGACAAGATGCCCGGCATGTCGCGGGTGTATTATTCGAACTCGGGGTCCGAGGCGAACGAGAAAGCCTACAAGATGGTGCGCCAGATCGCGCATCGCCGCCATGGCGGCAGGAAGTGGAAGATCCTGTTCCGCGAGCGCGATTATCACGGCACCACCATCGCCGCGCTGGCCTCGGGCGGGCAGCCCGAGCGCGCCGCGCAGTATGGCCCGTTCCCCGACGGGTTCGTGCCGGTGCCGCATTGTCTGGACTACCGCGCGCAGTGGGACGGCCCGGACTATGGCCGCCGCGCCGCCGACGCGATCGAGGAGGTGATCCTGCGCGAGGGCCCCGACACCGTGGGCGCCATCGTGCTGGAGCCGATCACCGCCGGCGGCGGCGTGATCGTCCCGCCCGAGGGCTACTGGCCCCGCGTGCAGGAAATCTGCCGCAAATACGAGGTGCTGCTGCACATCGACGAGGTGGTCTGCGGGCTCGGCCGCACGGGGGCGTGGTTCGGATACCAGCACTTCGGGGTGGAGCCCGACATCGTGACCATGGCGAAGGGCGTGGCGTCGGGCTACGCGGCGATCTCGTGCACGGTGACCACGGAAGCCGTGTTCGAGATGTTCAAGGACGATGCCGCCGACCCGCTGGGCTATTTCCGCGACATCTCGACCTTCGGCGGCTGCACCGCCGGGCCGGCGGCGGCGATCGAGAACATGCGCATCATCGAGGAAGAGAACCTGCTGGAAAACGCCCGCGCCATGGGCGTCCGGCTGGGCGCGGCCTTGCGCGCGCTGCAGGAGCGGCACGCGGTGGTGGGCGATGTGCGCGGCCGGGGGCTGTTCTGGGGGGTGGAACTGGTCGCCGACCGCGCCAGCCGCGATCCGCTGCCCGAGGCGGTGGTGCGCGACGTGGTGGCGGCGGTGCTGGCGCGCGGGGTGATGATCGGCATGACCAACCGCTCGTTGCCGGGGTTCAACAACACGCTGTGCCTGAGCCCCGCGCTGATCGCCACACCCGAGGATATCGACGCCATTGCCCACGCCATCGACGGTGCGTTGGCCGAGGTCTGCGCGGCGGGCTGAGCCTCAGGCCGGGGCGGGCGCGCCCGCGCGCAGATCCTCGCGGATCAGGTCGCTCGCCTTTTCACCGATCATGATGGCGGGGGCGTTTGTGTTGCCCGACACGATCTCGGGCATCACCGCGCAGTCGGCCACGCTGAGCCCCGTCACGCCGCGCACCCGCAGCCGCGAATCGAGCACCGCGAGGGGGTCGCCATCGGGCCCCATGCGGCAGGTGCCGGTGGGGTGGTAGATGGTGGTCGCGGTGTTGCGCACCCAGTCCAGCAGGGCGTCGAAATCGCCGTCATCGACGCCGGCGCCCGGGGCGTGTTCGCGGCTGATCGCGGCGCTCAGCGGTGCGTGGCGCGCGATCGCGCGCGCGATGCGCACGCCTTCGACAATGGTGCGGCAGTCGGTGGCGGTGGCCCGATAGTTGGGGTGGATCAACGGCGCGCGCGTCGGATCGGGGCTGGCAAGCTCCAGATGCCCGCGGCTTTCGGGCCGCAGTTGGCACACGGACGCGGTGAAGGCCGAAAACGGGTGCACGCCCTCGGCCGGGCTGTCGGCGGACCAGGGCTGGATGTGGAACTGGATGTCGGGGGTCTCGAGCTCGGGCGCGGTGCGCAGGAACCCGGTCGCCAGCGACGCCGCCATCGCCATCGGCCCCGACCGCGAGGCGATATAGCGCAGCCCGATACGGAGCTTGTCGAACAGGCTGCGGACCTCGTCGTTCAGCGTGGGATCCTTGGTGCGGAACACCAGCCGCGCCTGCAGGTGGTCCTGCAGGTTCTGCCCCACGCCGGGCAGATCGACCACCGGCGTGATCGCGCGCGCGCGCAGATGCTCGGCCGGGCCGATCCCCGACAGCATCAGGATCTGTGGCGAACCGATCGCGCCGGCGGCCAGGACCACGCGCGCGCCGGCCCGCGCGGTCAGCTCGCCGCCATCGGCGCCGCGCCAGCGCACGCCGATCACGCGCTTGCCGTCCATGATCAGCCCGGTGGTGGCGGCGCGAGTGATGATTCGCAGGTTGGGCCGGCGCCGCGCCGGGTTGAGATACGCCACCGCGCTGCTGCAGCGCCGCCCGTTGCGCGCGGTGAGCTGGAAATACCCCACGCCTTCCTGCGTGGCGCCGTTGTAATCGGGGTTGAAGGGGTAGCCCGCGTTCTGCGCAGCCTCGACCCACGCGTCGCAGATCGGACGGCTGAGGCGCGCGTTCTGCACCGCCAGCGGCCCGCCGATGCCGTGATGCTCGTCAGCGCCGCGCTCCTGATCCTCGGCGCGGCGGAAATAGGGCAGCACCTCGTCCCACGTCCAGCCGGCGTTGCCCATCTGCGCCCAGCGGTCGTAATCCTGCGGCTGCCCGCGCACATAGAGAAGCCCGTTGAGCGAGGACGAGCCGCCCAGCACCTTGCCGCGCGGCCAGGGCAGGCTGCGTCCGTTCAGGCCCGGATCGGGCTCGGTGCGGTAGCGCCAGTCCAGCACCGGGTCGCCCATGGTGCGGAAATACCCCACCGGGATGTGAATCCACGGGTTCAGGTCGCGCCCGCCTGCCTCGAGCAGCAGCACCGTCAGCGACGGGTCCTCGCTGAGCCGGTTGGCCAGGACGCACCCCGCCGATCCTGCGCCCACGATGATGATGTCGGCATTGTAATCGAACACGCGGCCCTCCCTGCCGATGCGCGAAATCTGTTGACACCTGACGATAGAGGTGTTTTTTTGAGACAACAAGTCCCAAAAACGGAATACAATTGACAGCATTCGCACAAAGACACATCGCCGCTTAGTCGACCACTCAGGGAGGAGAACATGACTAAACGTGACCTGTCCGGCCTGTCGCGCCGGGACTTTCTGCGCATCTCGAAGCACTTCGGGATCTCATCCACGGTTCTGGCGCTGAGCGCGATGACCGGGGTCGTGACCGCGCCGCGTCTGGCAAGGGCGGTCGAGTCCACTTGGGAGAAGCGCTTTTCCAATGAGCCGCGCCACACGCTGCGCTTCGGGGCGGCGGGCTTCAACGCCCAGAACCTGCTGATCGAGCGTAACGGCATCCTCGAATTCGTGCGCGACATCGAAAGCCGCACCGATGGCGAGATCCGCGTCGAATTCATCGGCGACAATCAGATCTGCGGCCAGCTGGACTGCGTCTCGCGCACGATCGAAGGGATCGTGGACATGTTCGCCGCCTCGACCCAGAACTCGGCCGGCGGTGCGCCCTATCTGAACGTGCTCGACTTCGCCTACATGTTCCCGACGCGCGCCTCGCAGTATTACTTCCTGTATCACCCCGAGAGCAATCGCATCCTGCGCGAGCCGCTGGAGCGCATGCACGGGCTGAAATTCCTGTTCACTCATGCCGAATTGCGCGGGATCATGCTGGGCAACGCATGGCGCGACCGCGAGCTGGTGACCAGCGTGACCGATCTTGCCGGGACGTCGAACCGCGTCACGGGCACGCAGCTTGGCCGCATCGCGATGGAGCTGATGAACCTCAACCCCCGGCCGATCGCGTGGGAGGAAACGCTCGACGGGCTGCGCCAGGGGCTGATCGACGGGGCCGAGACCTGGGCGTCCGCCGTGGCCTACGCCAACATGGCGCCGGTGGTGTCGCAATGCGTCGACCTGCGCTTCTTCTGCGGCACCGAACACACCGCCATGTCGGCGGATGTGTTCGACGCGCTCGGCGGCGAGCTGCAGGACGCGGTGATGGAATCGTCCTATCTGGCGCAGGTCTCGGCGCAATTCGCCAACGAGGCCGCGCTGGTGAACACCGTGGGCTTCTCGGATCCGATGCAGGAAGGCACGATCTTCCACGAGCACGGCGTGCGCAACGCCTTCCTGACGCCCGAGGCGCTGCGCGAGGCCGAGGAGATGTGCTCGCCCGAGTTCCAGCCGGGCCCGTGGGAGCAGTGGCGCGAGCGGATCAATGGCTGGGCCGGTGGCGGGATCGACACCTACGAGATCACCCACGCGGTCGCGCGCGAAATCCCCGCCGACATGCTGGTCGAGAATGTCGAGCCGCGCCGCTGGTGGCGCAGCTGACACCGCGCATCCTTCTGCCTGCCCGGACGCCGCGCCGGGCAGGCGCGTCTTTCCTTCCCTGATGCTGGAGACGGCAGCGACGCAGGCCCCTCGCGCTGCCCTCCCGGCCGGACACCCAAGGCGGGGTTCCCATGCAAGAAGCTTTCACGCTCGCGATGGCGATCTGGGACGCGCTGGCCACGGGTCAGATCTTCGGGCTGCCGCGCACCATGCGCAACCCGGCGCTCTATACGATCATCGCGGTCCTGATCCTGCCATCCGCGCTGGTGCTGATGCTGGCCTTTCGCAAGGTGCGGCTGCTCGACCGCCACCTTGAACCGACGGCGATGTTCTTCATCTACATGGCCATCGCCGCGATCATCTTCGTCGAGGTGATCCGCCGCTTCGTGTTCAACGTGCAGGTGGCCTGGTCCACGACCTTGCCGCCCTACCTTTTTCTGCTGCTGACCTGGATCGGCTGCGCCTACAACGTCAAGCTGCGCTCGCATCTGTCCTTCGGCGAGGTCCGCGCGATGATGCCGCCGTCGGGGAAGCTGGCCATGTCCTTCCTCGATGCGATCCTGTGGTATGTGATTGCGGTGATCGTGGTGGTCGCCACGCTGCGGCTCACGGCCAGTTCGGCGGCGAATTTCCAGATGTTGCAGGGCACCGACAACGTGATGCGCTGGTGGTTCTACATCTGCGTGCCGATTTCGTGGGTGATCCTTTATGCGCGGGTGCTGGAAAACCTGTTCAGGGATATTCGCGACTACCGCGCCGGCCGCGAGTTCGGCCAGACCAACGACCTGGCCCGCGAATAGGAGAGGGCGCCACAATGACCGACGGAACCCTGACGCTGATCTTCTCGTTGCTGGCCACCGCGCTGTTCATCCTGGGCGTGCCGATCTTTCTGGTGATCGCGCTCTGGGTCGCGGCGATGAGCTTCGTGGTCAATATTTCGCTCGACAATATCGGCTTTGCCTTTTCGGCGGTGTTCACCACCTCGTTCGCGCTGCTGGCGATGCCGCTGTTCATCCTGACGGGCGATCTGATCAACCGCTCCGGGATCGCGCAGCGGCTGTCGGCCTTCGCCTATGCCTGCCTTGGCTGGCTGCGCGGCGGGCTTGGCATGGCCAGCATCGGCGCCTGCGGGCTGTTTGCCGCGATTTCGGGGTCCAATTCGGCAACCACCGCGACCATCGGCGCCATGATGCATCCGCGCATGGTCAAGAACGGCTTCGACGAGCGTTTCGCTGCATCGACCGCGGCGGCGGGCGGCACGGTGGGGATCATCATCCCGCCCTCGATCATCTTCATCGTCTACGGGTTCCTGATGAACCTGTCGATTTCCGAGCTGTTCCTGGCCGGCATCCTTCCCGGCATCCTGATGGTGCTGGGGATGCAGCTTGCCTGCTGGATCGTGTGCCAGCGCAATGGCTGGGGCCATCTGATCCGCTGGGAGATCAGCCGCATGATCCGCACCGCCTTCGGCGCGTGGCTGGGGTTCTTCGCCATCGGGCTGGTGCTGTGGGGGATCTACACGGGCCGCTTCTCGCCGACCGAGGCGGCGGGCGTGACCGTGGGCTTCTGCATCATCGTCGCGCTGGTGTCGCGTCCGCTCTACATGCTGCTCAATCGCGGCCAGTCCGAAAGCGAGGACCTGACCCGCACCCCCGGCTGGATGGAGATGGTGCTGGTCGAAGGCTTCCGCCTGCGCGATCTGCCCGGCGTGGTGCTGAATTCGGCCCGGATCGCGGGGATGCTGGCGCCGTTGATCGGGATTTCGGTGGTCATGCAGCAGGTCCTGTCGCTGCTGGGCGCGAAGGACGCGATTCAGGTCTTCATGACCGCCTTCGGCGACTATTACACGGTCCTGCTGATGGCGATGGCCTTCGTGTTCATCGCCGGAATGGTGCTGGAGAGCCTGCCCAACACTATCATCATGGCGCCGATTCTTGCCCCCATCGCGGTGGGGATCGGGGTCGATCCCGTTCATTTTGCGGTCATTTTCCTGATCGGCGGGTCGATCGGGTTCATCACGCCGCCCTACGGGCTCAATCTCTATGTCGCCAGCGGTGTAACGGGGGTGCCCTACATGCGGCTCCTGCCTTATATCGTGCCCTACCTGATCGCACTGATCGGCGTCTGGTTGGTGGTTGCCTTCGTGCCCTGGTTCTCGCTGGTGCTGACCTGATGCCGGAGGTTGACATGGAGAGCACACGGCATGAGCACACCCGCGCACGGCACCGCGGCGACCGAGGAGCGCAGCGCGCGCATTCCCACGACCCTGCGGCTTCTGGCCCTGCTTGAGGAGGTCGTCCGCCGCGGCGGCCCGGTGAGCGTTGCCGAACTGCTCGAACCCACCGATCTGCCCAAGGCCACGCTGCACCGCCTGTTCCAGACGCTCGAAGCCGAGGGCTTCCTGCAACGTGAGCCCGATGGCCGGTCCTATTCGGTGGGCCCGCGGATGCGCGAACTTTCGGTGGCGACGCTGTCGACCTTGCGGCTGCGGACCCCGCGGCTGGCGATCATGCGCGCGCTTGCCAAGGATATCGGCGAGACCTGCAACCTTGCCATCCCCGACCGCGAGGCGATGGTGTATCTTGATCGGGTCGAGACCGAATGGCCGCTGCGTGTGCAGTTCTCGGTCGGCGCGCGGGTGCCGTTTCACTGCACCGCGGGGGGCAAGCTGTATCTGTCCTCGCTCAGCGATCTGCGGCTGGAAAGCTACCTGCGCAATGCCGATCTGACGCCGATGGCCGCGCAGACCCTCACCGACCCCGACGCCCTGCGCGCCGAGATCATGCAGGTGCGCCAGCAGGGGTTCGCCATCGACAACGAGGAATTCCTTGACGGGGTGATCGCCTTTGCCATGCCCCTGCGCGACCAGTACGGGCGGATGCCCGCGACGATCGCCTTTCAGGCGCCCACGCAGCGGATGTCGGTCGCGCAGGGGCACAGCTTCCTGCCCCGCCTGCGCCGCGCCGCCGAAGAGCTCTCGGCGCTGCTGTAGCCGCGCCCGCCTGTCACATTCGATGGCGCAGGCCCACCGAGCGGACGGCGCGGCCGGTCGCCGTCATCTGCTCATCTGCTCATCTGCTCATCGGCTCATCTGCTCTGCCACACGGTCGAGGCCGCGTTCGAGGATGTCGAACATCTCGTCGATCTGCGCGCGCGTCATGATCAGCGGCGGCGAGAAGACGGCCATGTTGTAAAGCGGGCGCAGCATCAGGCCCATCTCCTCGCAGGCGGCATCGAGCATGGCGCCGAAGCGGCTGTCTTCGTCGAGCGTGCCTTCGGGGCCCGGTTTGGCCTCGACGACGCCCAGAAACCCCATGCCGCGCACATCGCCCACCAGCGGATGCGCCGCCAGCGCCGCCAGACGTGCCTGAAAATGCGGCGAGAGCGCGCGGACGTGTTCCAGGATGCCGTCGCGCTGCAGGATCTCGATGTTCTTGAGCGCCGCCGCGCAGGCGACGGGATGGCCCGAGTATGTGTAGCCGTTGTAGAACACCGCCGCGCCCTCGGGTTCGCGCAGCCGCTCCATGACGCGGTCCGAAATGATGCACGCGCCGAGCGGCAGATAGCCCGAGGTCAGCCCCTTGGCGCAGGTGATGATGTCGGGCTGGATGCCGAACACGGCCTCGGAGGCGAACCAGTGGCCAAGCCGCCCGAACCCGGTCACCACCTCGTCCGAGATGTAGAGGATGTCATGGCGGCGGCAGATGTCGCGGGTGCGTCGGTGATAGCCCTCGGGCGGGACGATCACCCCGCCCGAACACAGGATCGGTTCGGCGATGAAGGCGCCGATGCGCGCGGCCCCGATCTCGGCGATGGCGTTTTCCAGATCCGCCACCTTCGCGTCGCACCAGTCCGCGACGCTCATGCCCTTGGGGCGCCGATAGGGATTCACGTCAGGCAGGAAGTGGACCGGCGCCGCATCTGCGTCGAACCGCGTGCGGAAGCGTTCCTTGCCGGTGACGCTGGCGGCCAGATAGGTCGATCCGTGATAGCCTTTCTCGCGCGCGAGGATGATCTTCTTCTCGGGGCGGCCAAGGCGGTTGTTGAGGAACTGCATGGTGCGCAGCGCCGTGTCCACGGCGGTAGAGCCGCCGGTGGTGAAATGCACGTTGTTCAGGTCGCCCGGCGCCAGCTCGGCCAACCGCCGCGCCAGCACCGCCGCCGGGCCGCTGGTCGCTGACCAGGGCGAGGCATATGCCATGCGAAGCGCCTGATCGGCGATCGCCTCGGCCATCTCGCGGTTGCCATAGCCGATCTGGACGCACCACATGCCCCCCGGCCCGTCGATCAACCGCCGCCCGTCAGCGTCCCACACATGGATGCCCTGCGCTTCTTCCATGCGCGGATGGTCGGTGTCGCGCCAATGCCGCACATCGGCCCAGGGGTGCAGGTTGTGATCGCGGTCCCACGCGCTCAGATCGTCGGGCGCAGGGCTGTTCGCGGGCATTGGCGCAACCGGGTCTTTCATCTCGAGTCCTTCTGTTCTTCCATCGCCGAGGCGTTCTGCGGCCGCGTTGTCAGAGCCACGCGCGGATGCGGTGCGGCGGCGGCGGCGGGGCGCATGCTCCGACTTCTAGCCCAGCAACGCGCCGCATAGAAGGCGTTGACCACTTTGCGTATCGCCCAGGGCGCGGCAGCGCGGCAGCGCAGCGACGGGCAACCTGCCCACTCGGTCCGGCCAGCGCGCCGATGGGCCGCGACCGCGCCGCCCCGTTGCCGCGCGCCCGATCAGCCGGGTTGCTGTCCGGTTCTGCGGCGTGCGTGGCCGTCGGTCGTGCCGGGGGTGGCGCCCGTGTAGGTTCGCGCGGCGATGGGGGTCGACGCGATCGCGCCGCGCAGTGCGCTCAGCAGGCCCGTCTCGGCGCGATTGAGCCTGGCGCTGGGGTTCCAGGCCAGGTGCACATCGACGGCGGGCGGCTCCACATAGGGGGGCAGACGCCATAGCAGCCCGTCCGCGACGTCGCGTGCCACCACATGCAGCGGCAGCGGACCGATCCCCAGCCCGGCAATGACCATGCGCCGGACCTCCTCCAGATGGCTGGAAGTGCCGATGATCCGCTCGCTGAGTTCCGATTCCGCGCGCAGCAGCGTGACCGCGCGCAGGGCGTCATGCAGCCGGTCGGTTTCGAAGCTCACCGCCGAATGCCCGGCCAGATCGGTCTGCCGAAGCCCCTCGCGCCCGAACAGCGGGTGCGGAGGCCCGCAGAACAGACCGAAGAATTCGCGGTAAAGCCGCAGGTATTCGATCTTGGGGTCGCGCTGGTGAACCAGGCAGATGGCGAAGGACGCGGTCCGCGCGGCCACGCTGGCCAGCGCCGACCCCGAACTGAGCACTGAAATCGACAGCGTGGCCTGCGGGTGGCGGGCGTGAAATTCCGCCAGCACGCGGTCGAAGAGCGGGCAGAGCACATGGCTGGCCAGCGCGATGCGCACATGGCCCGTGATCTCGTCGGTCACGTCGCGCATCAGCGTTGACAGCCGGTGCACCGCGCCGTGGATCTCGACCGCCTCGCGGTAGAGCAGGGCGCCCGCGCGGGTCAGTTCATAGCGCCCCGGTCCCCGATCGATCAGGCGCTTGCCGATCCGGTCCTCGAGCCTGCGCAGCGCGGTCGAGACCGACGGCTGGGTCAGCCGCAACCGCCGCGCGGCGTCGGTGATGGAGCGGGATTCGGCCATCACCACGAAGCTGCGCAGCAGGTTCCAGTCCAGCTCGCGGGTCTGGCGCTCTGCTGCCGGATCGTCATCGATCATTGAGCATACCTATATCGACTATTGCAATTATCAATTTGCCCTATGCCAATGCGCCTTGCAATCAATAGGGACCGGTCCGCCACACAGGACGCATCCGCATGTCAGTCGAAGCCCGCGAACGGCGGCAGCCCTGGATCCTGCTGTCCCCCGCACTGGGGGCGGTCGCGCTGCTGCTGTTGCTGCCGCTGGTGTTCATCGTGGTGTATTCGTTCTGGCTGCGCTCGGCGGTGGGGCCGGATACGGTGGGGTTTCATCTGGACAACTGGCAGCGCGCGCTGACCGATCCGTTCTATCGCTACATCCTGCTGAACACGCTGAAGATCGCGGCCATCACCACGGTGCTGTGCGCCGTGCTGGGCTATCCGGCGGCGTATTTCGTGGCGCGCTCGAAAGGCAACAAGCTCTTGCTGCTGCTGCTTCTGATGCTGCCGTTCTGGATCAGCTACATCATCCGCACGATGAGCTGGATCAACATTCTGGGCGCGTCGGGCGCGCTGAACACGGCGCTGATGACGCTGGGGATCACGTCCGAGCCGATCCGGATGCTGTATAACGAGGCATCGGTGATCCTGGGTCTGGTGCATTTCCTTCTGCCCTTCATGGTGCTGAACGTCTTTGTCAGCCTCGACGGGATCGACACCAGCCTCGAGGATGCCGCCACGTCGCTGGGCGCCACGCGCTGGCAGGCGTTCACGCAGGTCACGCTGCCGCTGTCCCTGCCGGGACTGGCCGCCGGGGGGCTGCTGTGCTTCGTGCTGGCGGCGGGGAGTTACGTGACGCCGGTGGTGCTGGGCGGACCGCGCGATGCGATGTTCGCCAATCTGGTCTACGAGGCGATCATCACGCAGCTCAACTGGCCCATGGGGTCGGCGCTGTCGCTGCTGCTGCTGATCGTGCTGGGCGCGCTGGTGGCGCTCTACAACCGCTTCCTGGGGCTTTCGCAACTGACACAGGCGCTTCGCTGATGGGGGGGGCGGGCTGATGGGCTGGAACCTGATCCGCCTCTATGCGGTGCTGGTCTACCTGTTCATGTTCCTGCCGGTGGCGGTCGTGGTGCTGCTGAGCTTCAATGCCAGCCAGTTCGGGGCCTTTCCGATGGCGGGCTTCTCCACGCGCTGGTTCGTGGCGCTGTGGGAGAATGACGCGGTCATGCGCGCCTTTCGCACCTCGCTGGCGCTGGGGCTGCTGTGCGCGGTGATCTCGACCACGCTCGGGGTGCTGGCGAGCCTGGCGCTGGTGCGCTACCGAATTCCCGGGCGCAACCTGATCACCACCGTGCTGATCGCCCCGATCCTGGTGCCCGAGGTGGTGCTGGCCGTCGCGCTGCTGCTGTTTCTGAACTTCATCGGCATCGGTCGCAGCTTTCCCATGCTGCTGGCCGGGCATGTGATCTTCACCCTGCCGTTCGTGATCCTGGTGGTGCAGGCGCGGCTGGTGGGCATCCGCCGCGACGTCGAGGAGGCGGCGCTGAGCCTCGGCGCCTCGCCGCGCCAGACATTCTTTGCCGTCACGCTGCCGCTGCTGATGCCCGCCGTGGCGGCGGGGGCGCTGTTCGCCTTCACCATATCCTTCGACAACATCACCGGCACGCTGTTCTGGAAACCCGGCGGGGTGGAGACCGTGCCGACCCAGATCTTCGCCATGCTGCGCCATTCGATCAGCCCCGAGATCAACGCGCTGGGCACGGTGATGATCGTGCTGACCGTTGGCGTGCCGCTGCTGGGGGCAGCGCTGGCGCGGCGGTTGGCGATGAAAAGCGGCGTCTGAGAACCGCGACACCCCCCGAACCTGCAACCCGACAAGGAGATGAAGACATGGACAATACCAAACGTTACGACCGGCTGCTGGAGCGCTATCGCAACGGCGATCTGGAACGGCGCACCTTCCTGGGTCTGATCGGCGCGGCCGGGCTGGCCTACGGCGTGCAGACGCCCTTTGCCCGCATGGCCATGGCGCAGGATGTGAGCCAGGTGCGCTTCGACGGCTGGGGCGGTGTGGTCTCCGAAGCCTTCCGCCGCTACGCTTTCGACCCCTTCACCGAGGCCACGGGCATCAACGTCGTCGATGCGACCTTCTCGGGCGCGGACGAGTATCTGGCGCAGGTGCGCGCCTCCAGCCCCGGCGAGTTCAACATCGCGCATCTGTCGGGGGCCTTCGACTATGCGCGCTATCACAATTTCGGCCTGACGACGCAGCTCAACCTCGACAACATCCCGAACATGGCCATGGTCATGGAGCGCCTGACCGAGGTCTACTGGTCCATCACCCCCGACGCGCTGAGCGCCGTGCCCTACAACTACGGCACCACCGGGCTGGCCTATAACCGCGCCGTCATCTCGGACGAGGAGATCCGCGAGAAGGGCGCGCGCATCCTGATCGATCCGGCCTATGAGGGCCGCATCGGCGGCTGGGGCGAATGGCGCACCCGCATCTGGTACGGCGCCCTGCAGACCGGGCAGGACCCCAACAACATCGAGGACATGGAGGCCGTCTGGGATGCGATCCGCTCGCATCGTGATCTGGCGCTGAAATACTGGAGTTCCGGCGCCGAGCTGATGAGCCTGCTGGCCGAGCAGGAGATCGTGGTCACCGAAGGCTGGTCCGGCCGCATCGCCGCGCTGCAGGAGCAGGGCCACGACATCGGTTACTACGACCCGCCGAACGGCTACGGCTGGGAGGAATGCCTGTTCGTCATCGCCGGATCGCCCGTCGAGGCCTGCGAGGAACTGCTGAACTTCATGCTGGACCCCGCAACCTCGATCGCCGTGGCCGAAGGGCAGAACTACCCGCCCGCGCTGGACCCGACCAGGGTGGACCTGGGCGAGAAGATCCCCACGCTTCCCGCCTTCGACCCGACCGGGACGCTGGAGGGGCTGACCTTTGCGGTGCCCGACTACTGGAATGGCAACGAGGCCGAGTGGTCCGAGCAGTTCAGCCGCGTGCAGCGCGGGTTCTGAGCGCGGACCGGTCCGGGGGGGGGGGGCGTCCCCCCCGGACCGGATCACACGCCGAGGGGCAGTCCCGTCGCCGATCGTTTTCCGGGCGGATGGCATCGGCGTGATTTCGCCACGGCCGCCGACATGGGTCTGTCGGAGCGGCAAGAGCCGGGCGCATGCGCTGGCATGGCGCAAGCAACATGGAGAGGCGCGGGATGGGCGCGGTCAGTCTGGAGAACATCGTCAAGCGCTTCGGGAGTTTCGTGGCGGTCGAGCGGACCTCGCTGACCATCCCCGAAGGCAGCTTCACCACCCTGCTGGGGCCGTCGGGCTGCGGAAAGACCACGACCCTGCGGATGATCGCCGGGCTTCTGGACCCGACCGAGGGCGACATCGTCATCGGCGGCAAGCGCGTCAACGACGTGCCGATCCACAAGCGCAACCTCGGGCTGGTGTTCCAGAACTATGCGCTCTTTCCGCACAAGAACGTGGCCGACAATGTGGGGTTCGGGCTGCGCTACCGCAATGTGGGCCGGGCCGAGATCGCGCGGCGGGTCACCGAGGCGCTGGAGCTGGTGCAGCTGCCGCATCTGGCCGGGCGCTACCCTGCGGCGCTGTCGGGCGGGCAGCAGCAGCGCATCGCGCTCGCGCGCGCCATCGTCATCGAACCCGAGGTGCTGCTGCTCGACGAGCCGCTGTCGGCGCTGGACGCCAACCTGCGCGAGGACATGCGGGTGGAGCTGAAGCGCATTCAGGAACGCATCGGGGTGACCACCGTCTTCGTCACCCATGACCAGTCCGAGGCGCTGGCCATGTCCGACCAGATCGTGGTCATGTCCAATGGCCGGGTCGAGCAGATGGGCGCGCCCGAAGAGGTCTACAACACGCCCGCCAGCGAATTCGTGGCGCGGTTTCTGGGCGCGTCGAACATCCTGGACGGGCGCTGCCTGTCGCGCGGGGCGGCGGGCGCGGAGCTGGAGGTGCCGGTCTTCGGCAAGGTCACGGTGCCGACGGCGAAGGCGCCGCATCTGGGCGGCGAAGGCCCCGCCAAGCTGGTGATCCGGGCCGAGCGGTTGCTGTTGCGCGACGCCCCGCCCGCGGATGGTGCCTTTTCCGCCCCCGCAACGGTGGAGACGGTGGATTATCAGGGCCAGTCGGTCCGCTATTTCGTGCGCGCGGGCGAGATGCAGCTGCAGGCCATCAACATGATCGACGAACGCCCCTTTCCCGTGGGTGCGCAGGTGCATATGACGCTGCGGCCGCAGGATTGCGCGGCGCTGCCCGGGTGAGTGCCATGTCGCATCTGTTCTACCAGACCGGCCAGCGCCGCCCCGTGCTCGAGCAGGCGCGCGGGGTCTACATGTGGGATGTGGACGGCAAGCGCTATCTGGACGGCTCCTCCGGGGCGATGGTCTGCAATATCGGCCATTCCAACGAGCGCGTGCTCGACGCCATGCGCCGCCAGATGGAGCGGGCGACCTTCGGCTATCGGCTGCATTTCGAGACCGAGGCCGCCGAGCGGCTGGCGGCGAAGACCGCGGCGCTGTGCCCCGAAGGCGTGAACAGGGTGTTCTTCGTCTCGGGCGGGTCCGAGGCGGTGGAATCGGCGATCAAGCTGGCGCGCCAGCACGCGCTGGCCGTGGGGCAGGGGACGCGGTGGAAGGTGATCAGCCGCCGGCCCAGCTATCACGGCTGCACGCTGGGCGCGCTGGCGGTGACCGGCTACACCCCGCTGACCGCGCCCTTCACCCCGATGATGCGCGCGATGCCGATGATCCCGGCGCCGCGCGCCTATCTCGACGGGCTGGACCCCGATGATCCCGCCACCGGCGCGCATTACGCCGCCATGCTGGAGGCCGAGATCATCGCGCAGGGCCCCGAGACGGTGCTGGCCTTCATCGTCGAGCCGGTGGGCGGGGCCTCGACCGGCGCGCTGGTCCCGCCTGCGGGCTACATGGCGGCGGTGGCGGAGATCTGCCGCCGCCACGGGGTGCTGCTGATCCTCGACGAGGTGATGACCGGAGCGGGGCGCACCGGGGCGTTCCTCGGGCTGGAGCATTGGGGGCTGGAACCCGATATCGTGGTGCTGTCGAAGGGGTTCGCCGCCGGATACGTGCCGCTGGGCGCCATGGCCGCGCGCGACGATCTGGTGGCGGCGGTGCTCGAGGCGGGGGGCTTCCTGCACGGCTTCACCTATGCGGGCAACCCGCTGGCCTG
>PUOA01000124.1 GCA_003551925.1 Paracoccaceae bacterium | reverse complement strand
TCGGACCCGTCGGTGGATCTGGTGCATTTCACCATCCTGCGCCCGCCCGACAAGCAGGACGGCGTCCCGGTGAGCGAGCTGTCGCTGATCGCGTTTCCCACGCGCGAGCTGTTCATCGACAAGATCGACGAGTTCGACCTGATCATCTTTGACCGCTACAAGCGCCGCGGGATCCTGCCGAATTCCTATTTCGACAACATCCGCGGCTATGTCGAACGCGGCGGCGCGCTGCTGGTGGTGGGCGGGCCGGAACTGGCCGGCGCCGAAAGCATCTGGCGCTCGCCGCTGGGGCAGGTGTTCCCCGCCAACCCGACCTCGCGCGTGATCGAACGCGGCTTCACCCCGCGGATCACCGAGCTGGGCGCGCGCCACCCGGTGACGGCGGCGCTCGAGGATTTCGCCCCGCTTGGGGCCGAGGGCGACGGCCCCGGCTGGGGGCGTTGGCTGCGCCAGATCGAGCTTGCGCCCGATGTCGGGCAAGTGGTGATGTCGGGCGCCGAGGACGCGCCGCTGCTGGTGCTCGACCGCGTCGGCGAGGGACGCATGGCGCTGCTGGGCTCGGACCAGGCGTGGCTGTGGGATCGCGGGTTCGAGGGCGGCGGTCCGCAGCTGGAGCTGTTGCGGCGACTCGCGCACTGGATGATGGGCGAGCCCGAGCTGGAAGAGGAAGCACTGACCGCCACCGCCGAAGGCCAGCGCCTGACCGTGTCACGGCGCAGCCTCGAGGCCGAGGTTGCGGACGTGACCATCACCGCGCCCGACGGCGCCGAGACGACGCTGACGCTGGACGAGGCCGAGGCCGGGTTGTTCCGCGCCGAGTGGGACGCACCGGATATCGGGCTCTATCGGCTGACCGACGGGACACTCGATACGGTGATCGCGCTCGGCCCCGCGGCGCCGCGCGAGTTCGAGAACACCATCGCCACGCGCGCGCTGCTCGACCCCGTGATCACCGCCACGCGCGGCGGCGTGGCGCGGGTCGAGGATGGCCTGCCCGAGCTGCGCCAGGTCCGCGAAGGCCGCGCCGCCGCCGGGCGCGGCTGGCTGGGCGTGACCCCGCGCGATGCGCATGTGACCACGGATCTGCGCGTGGCCGCGCTGCTGCCGGCCTGGGCGTGGCTGCTGCTCGGCGCCGGGTTCGCGCTGGGGGCGTGGCTGCGCGAGGGGCGGCGCTGAGCGTCGCGAAAGCCGGAACACTCCCGCCCGTCGTCGGGCCGCTGGCGCGCCCCTCCTCCCGTTGGGCCCGGCGGCGCGCGCGCTTGCGCGCCCGCGCCGCGGTTGCGCCTCGGGGCATCGGGTGCTCTTGACCCTTCCCGCCCCGGCAGGCAGGGTCCGCCCGCATCCACAGGCAGGGCCACACCCAAGCATGAAAGACCTATCGCGATTGCTGCGGCCGCGCTCCGTCGCCGTTCTGGGGGGCAGCTGGGCGGCGAATGTGGTCGAGCAATGCACCCGCATGGGTTTCGACGGCCCGGTCTGGCCGGTCCACCCCACGCGCGCCGCGGTTGCCGGGCGGCGTGCCTACCCGTCGCTGCACGCCCTGCCCGACGCCCCCGATGCGGTGTTCGTGGGGGTGAACCGGCACGCCTCGGTCGACGTGGTGCGGGCGCTGGCGGAGATGGGCGCGGGCGGTGCGGTGGCCTTTGCCTCGGGCTGGGCGGAGACGGGCGACGCGGCGCTGCAAGCCGAACTGGTCGCCGCCGCGGGCGACATGCCGCTGCTGGGGCCCAATTGCTACGGGCTGATCAACTACCTCGACGGCGCGCTGCTGTGGCCTGACCAGCACGGCGGACGCCGGGTTGCGCGCGGGGTGGCGATCATCTCGCAATCCTCGAACATCGCGATCAACCTGACCATGCAGGCGCGTGGCCTGCCGCTGGCCCATGTCGCGTGCCTCGGCAACGCCGCGCAAACCGGATTGGCCGAGCTGGGCGCGGCGCTGCTGGACGACCCGCGTGTGACCGCGCTGGGCATCCATGCCGAAGGGATCGCCGACGCCCCGGCGCTGGCACGACTGGCCGCGCGCGCCCGCGCCGCGGGCAAGGGCATCGTGGCGGTCAAGACCGGCCGGAGCGAGGCCGCACGCGCCGCCGCCGCCTCGCACACCGCGGCGCTGGCAGGCGAGGCGGTCGCGTCCTCGGCTTTCCTGCGCCAGTCCGGCATCGCCGAGGTCGAAACCCCGGCCGAGCTGCTGGAGACGCTCAAGATCCTGCACGCCGAGGGGCCGGGGCTGGGCGGGCGGCTCTGCGCGCTGACCTGTTCGGGCGGCGAGGCCGGGCTGCTCGGTGATCTCGCAGAACGCCACGCGCTCCGGTTCCCGCCACTCTCGGAAAGCCGGCGCGCGGCGCTGTCGGCAACGCTCGGCCCACTGGTGCAGATCGCCAACCCGCTCGATTACCAGACGTTCATCTGGGGCGACGCGACGCGCATGACCGAGGTGTTCGCCACCATGCTGCGGGGACACGACGCCGGGCTGTTCGTGATCGACACCCCACGCCCCGACCGCTGCGACCCGTCAAGCTTTGCCCCCGCGCTCGACGCCATCGCCGCGGCGCGCGCGGCCACGGGCACCCCGGCGCTCGCCATCGCGTCCTTGCCCGAAAACTGCCCCGAGGCGCTGGCCGATGACCTGCTTGCGCGCGGGGTCACACCGCTGGCGGGACTGGAAACCGGGCTCGCCGCCGTGGCCGCGGCGCAGACCCCGCCCGCGCTCCCCGGATGGGCGCCGTGGCCCCCCGCCGCCCCGCGCGCGCGGCGCATGCTGGACGAGGCCGCGTCCAAGGCGCGCCTGATGGCAGCGGGCATCGCCGTGCCGCGCGGGGTGCGCGCACCCGACATCGACACGCTGGCGGCGCGCGCGCAGACGCTGACGCCGCCGCTGGCGCTCAAGGGGCTGGGCTTCGCGCACAAGTCCGAAGCGGGCGCGGTGCGCCTGAACCTGACCACCGTCGCCGACGCCGCCCCCATGCCCGGCGCGCAGGGCTACCTGGCCGAAGAGATGATCCCCGACGCATGCGCCGAGCTGATCCTGGGCGCCCGGCGCGACCCGGTCTATGGCGCCACGCTGACGTTGGGCATCGGCGGCACCGCCGCTGAACTGCTGCGCGACACCCGGACGCTGGTGCTGCCGGTCGAGGCCGCCGACATCCACGCCGCGCTGCGCCGGCTGCGGCTCTGGCCGCTGCTCGATGGCTATCGCGGCCGGCCGCGCCCCGCGCTCGACGCGGCGGTGGACACTGCGCTGCGCCTGCAGGCGATGCTGGCGGGCGACCCGACGCTTGACGAAATCGAACTCAACCCGCTGATGCTGCGCGCCCATGACGCGGTCGCAGCCGACGCCGTGATATGGGAGGCACCCTGATGCAGATGCGCGATGACGGCCCCGTCCGCACCCGCCGCGAGGGCGGCGTGCTCGAGGTCACGCTCGACCGGCCCAAGGCCAACGCCATCGACCTGAAGACCAGCCGCCTGATGGGCGAGGTGTTCCGCGACTTCCGCGATGACGACACCCTGCGCGTGGCGATCCTGCGCGCGGCGGGCGAGCGGTTCTTCTGCCCCGGCTGGGACCTCAAGGCGGCGGCCGATGGCGACGCGGTGGACGGCGACTACGGCGTGGGCGGCTTCGGCGGGCTGCAGGAGCTGCCGGGGCTGAACAAGCCGGTGATCGCCGCGGTGCAGGGGATCGCCTGCGGCGGCGGGCTGGAACTCGCGCTGAGCTGCGACCTGATCCTCGCCGCCGACACCGCAAGCTTCGCGCTGCCCGAAATCCGCTCGGGCACCGTCGCCGACGCCGCCAGCCTCAGGCTGCCCAAGCGCATCCCCTATCATGTGGCGATGGACCTGCTGCTGACCGGGCGCTGGTTCGACGCCGAGGAGGCGCATCGCTGGGGCCTCGTGCGCGAGATCACCACGCCCGAGGACCTTCTGCCCAAGGCGTGGGAGCTTGCCCGCGAACTGGAATCGGGTCCGCCGCTGGTCTTCGCCGCGATCAAGGAGATCGTCCGCGAGGCCGAGGCGATGCGCTTCAACGACGCGCTCAACCGCATCACCAGACGCCAGTTTCCGACTGTGGACCGGCTCTATTCCTCCGAGGACCAGCTCGAAGGCGCGCGCGCCTTCGCCGAAAAGCGCGACCCGGTGTGGAAGGGCCGGTGAGCGGCCTCGCTTGACCTCGCACCCCCCACCCTCTAGCGACAGCGCGTCACAGCGCAAAGGAGCCCGCCCGATGTCCACCCCCTCGATCCTGATCCTGCCCGGCGACGGCATCGGCCCCGAAGTCATGGCCGAGGTCCGCAAGGTCATCGCCTGGTTCGGCGCGAAACGCGCCCTGCATTTCGAGGTGACCGAGGATCTCGTCGGCGGCGCCGCCTATGACGCGCACGGCACGCCGCTGACCGACGCCACCATGGCACGCGCGCAGGAGGCCGACGCGGTGCTGCTGGGCGCGGTCGGCGGGCCGAAATACGACGATCTGGATTTCAGCGTGAAACCCGAACGCGGACTGCTGCGGCTGCGCAAGGAGATGGACCTCTTCGCCAATCTGCGCCCCGCGCAATGCTTCGACGCGCTGGCCGATTTCTCCAGCCTCAAGCGCGAGGTGGTGGCCGGGCTCGACATCATGATCGTGCGCGAGCTGACCTCGGGGATCTATTTCGGCGAACCGCGCGGCATCGTCACCGAAGGCAACGAGCGCGTCGGCATCAACACCCAGCGCTACACCGAGTCCGAAATCGCCCGCGTCGCCCGCGCCGCCTTCGATCTCGCGCGCCGCCGGTCGAACAAGGTCTGCTCGATGGAGAAGGCCAATGTGATGGAATCGGGCATCCTCTGGCGCGAGGTGGTGCAGAAGGTGCGCGACACCGACTACCCCGATATCGCGCTCAGCCACATGTATGCCGATGCCGGCGCGATGCAGCTCTGCCGCTGGCCCAAGCAGTTCGACGTGATCGTCACCGACAACCTGTTCGGCGACCTGCTCTCGGACGCGGCGGCGATGCTCACCGGCAGCCTCGGGATGCTGCCCTCGGCCTCGCTCGGCGCGCCGATGGCGAATGGCCGGCCAAAGGCGCTCTACGAACCCGTGCACGGCTCGGCCCCCGACATCGCAGGGCAGGGCAAGGCCAACCCGATCGCCTGCATCCTCAGCTTCGCCATGGCCTTGCGTTACTCCTTCGATCAGGGCGCCGAGGCCACCCGGCTCGAGGCCGCCATCGACGCCGTCCTCGCCAAGGGCCTGCGCACCGCCGATCTTCTCGGCCCCGAAGGCGGCAGCCCCGTCGGCACCGCCGCCATGGGCGACGCGATCCTCGTGGCACTCGACGAAAGCCTCTGACGCGCCGC
>PUOA01000050.1 GCA_003551925.1 Paracoccaceae bacterium | reverse complement strand
GTGGGTGGGCGCGGCTCGGGGGCGCTTTGCGGTGGCCGCTTTCGCACCGGCCCGGGTGCGCCTGCTCCGCCCCCCGCACGGTCGTCGCGCCCACCCACCCACCCGTCGCGCGCCGACCGCGCGGGGGGCGGAGCAGGCGGATCAGAAGCTGCCCGACACGCCGATGCGCGCTTCGCCCGTGACGCTGACGCCGGGTTGCGGAGCAGGGTCGGGCGCGCGCGGGGGGCTTTCGGCGCCGCAGGCGCTGACGAGCGTGAGGGCCAGCGTCACCAGGGCGACTCTGCGGAGTGGGGTGCTGGACATGGTCGGCATTCCTTCTGCTGTCGGGGTCAGCCCAGCTCCGCGCGCCAGCGCGCGGCCTCGGCGCGCACATTGTCGGGTGCGGTGCCGCCCGTGCTGATGCGGCTGGCGACCGAATTGTGCACGCCGAGGACATCGAACACCGCTGCGGTGATGCCGGGACGGACCGCCTGCATGGTCTCGAGCGGCAGGTCGGGCAGGTCGCAGCCGCGGGCCTCGGCCTCGGCCACCAGCGCGCCGGTGATGTGGTGCGCCTCGCGAAACGGCAGGCCGAGTTCCCGCACCAGCCAGTCGGCCAGGTCGGTGGCGGTCGAAAAGCCGCTCGCGGCGGCGGTCTCGAGCGCCGCCGGGGCGGCGCGCAGGTCGCGCACCATCGCGGCCATCACCTCGAGCGACAGGTTCAGTGTGTCGGCGGCGTCGAAGACCTGTTCCTTGTCTTCCTGCATGTCCTTGGAATAGGTCAGCGCCAGCCCCTTCATCACCGTCATCAGCGCGATATTGGCGCCCAGGATGCGACCGACCTTGGCGCGCAGCAGCTCGGCCGCGTCGGGGTTGCGTTTCTGCGGCATGATGCTGGAGCCGGTGGAGAACCCGTCCGACAGCCGCACGAAGCGGAACTGCGCCGAGGACCAGATCACCAGCTCCTCGGCGAAGCGGCTCAGATGCAGCGCGCAGATCGACGCGGCAGCCAGGTATTCCAGCGCGAAATCGCGGTCCGACACCGAATCGAGGCTGTTCGCCGTGGGCCGGTCGAACCCCAGCGCGCGGGCGGTCATCGCGCGGTCGATGGGAAACGACGTGCCCGCCAGCGCCGCCGCGCCCAGGGGGCACTCGTTCATCCGCGCGCGGGCATCGCGGAACCGGCCGCGGTCGCGCGACAGCATTTCCACATAGGCCAGCATGTGGTGGCCCCATGTCACGGGCTGCGCGGTCTGCAGATGCGTGAACCCCGGCATCACCCACTCGGCACCGGCTTCGGCCTGCGCGACGAAGGCGCCCATCAGCGCCGTGATCCCGTCGATGGCCGCGTCGCATTGCTCGCGCACCCAGAGCCGGAAATCCACCGCCACCTGGTCATTGCGCGACCGCGCGGTGTGCAGCCGGCCGGCGGCGGGGCCGATGATCTCGGCCAGGCGCGATTCGACGTTCATGTGGATGTCCTCGAGCGCGGTCGAGAATGCGAATCCCCCCGCCTCGATCTCGGACAGGATCTGCGCAAGCCCCGCGTCGATGGCGCGCGCATCGTCTTCGGTGATGATGGCGCAGGCCGCCAGCATGGCGGCATGCGCGCGCGAGCCTGCGATATCCTGCCGCGCAAGCCGCTTGTCGAAGCCGATCGAGGCATTGATCGCTTCCATCATCGCATCGGGTCCGCGGCCGAACCGCCCGCCCCACATCGCATTTGCACCGGCCTTGGCCATGCGCGCCCTCCCGTATCTGCCCTGTGCCACGCTATACGCGCCGGGGAAGATCGGCGCAATTCAATGTAGATTTCGCGATCCGGGCCGGCCTGGGGCGGTGCGCTTAACCGACATTTAATCCATCGCGTTCAGGGTCGGGTCAGGTCATGGAGGATTGCGATGTCGAGGGAATTTCCGGACACGGCCACCGAACCCGGGCTGGAGTCACCGTTCAGCGCGGCCGAGGCCGAAACCCGGCGCGAAACGATCGCAATGGTGCGCAACGCGCTGGACAACCGCCGCGCCATGCTGGCCTTCCAGCCGGTGGTCCAGGCGCGCATGCCCAAGCGCGCGGCCTTCTACGAAGGCTTCATGCGGCTTCTGGATGCCAATGGCCGCGTGATCCCTGCGGCCGATTTCATGGCCGCCATCGAAACCCATGAACTCGGTCGCCGGCTCGATTGCCTGGCGCTGGAGTTGGGGCTGGCACAGCTGGCGCGCGAACCGGGGCTGCGCCTGTCGGTGAACATGTCGGCGCGCTCGATCGGCTATCCGGGCTGGCTGACCGCGCTGCAGCGCGGGCTGCGCGGCGACCCGTCCATCGGCGAGCGGCTGATCCTCGAGATCACCGAATCCTCGGCGATGCTGATGCCCGATCTGGTGTCCGTGTTCATGCTCGACATGCAGGAACGCGGCATCTGCTTCGCGCTTGATGATTTCGGGTCGGGTTACACCGCGTTTCGTTACCTCAAGGAGTTCTACTTCGATATCGTCAAGATCGACGGTCAGTTCATCCAGGAAATTCATTCCAACCCCGACAACCAGATCCTCGCGCAGGCGCTGGTGTCGATTGCGCGGCATTTCGACATGTTCACCGTCGCCGAGAATGTCGAGACGGCGGAGGACGCGCGCTATCTTGTCGACATCGGGGTGGACTGCCTGCAGGGCTACTACTTCGGCGCGCCGTCGGCCACGCCGCCATGGCGCCTGCCGCTGGAGCGCAAATCGGCCGGCTGAGCCGGCCGCGATGCGCCTTGGCGGGTGCGCTTTCGTTCCGCGGCGCTGCGCCTGTGAACGCGCGTCGCCCTCGAACAGCGTCATTCATCCGCGCCGGTGTGGCGCCGTTCGAAGCGACGGAAACGTCGGGTGTCGCGCGTTCGGAGCGCCCGGTTGCGCGGCAGGCCGGTCGCTCAGCTGCGCATCGGATCGGCGGGATAGGTGCCCAGCACCCGGATCATGGAGGTGAAGTAATCCAGCTCTTCCATCGCGAGGCGCACATTGGGGTCGTCGGGGTGGCCCTCGATCTCGGCGAAGAACTGCGTCGCGGTGAACGATCCGCCGACCATGTAGCTTTCCAGCTTGGTCATGTTCACGCCGTTGGTCGCAAACCCCCCCATCGCCTTGTAGAGCGCGGCGGGGATGTTTCGGACGCGAAACACGAAGGCGGTGACCATCTGCCCCTCGCCGCGCCGCGTCATGTCGGCCTCGCGGCTCATGATCACGAAGCGCGTGGTGTTGGTGGACTGGTCCTCGATGTGCCGCGCCAGAACCTCGAGGCCGTAGATCTCGGCGGCGAGTTCCGAGGCGAGCGCGGCCTGCGCAGGCTCGCCCGCCTCGGCAACCGCGCGCGCGGAACCGGCGGTGTCGGCGCCGGTGATGCGGCGGATGCCGTGGCGGCGCAGGAAGTCGCGGCACTGACCCAGCAGCATGGTGTGGCTCATCGCGCTGCGCACCTGCTCCAGCCGCGTGCCGGGCAGCGCCAGCAGGTTGATGTGCACGCGCACGAACGCCTCGCCCACGATGTGCAGCCCCGATTCAGGCAGCAGGTGGTGGATGTCGGCCACACGCCCGAAGGTCGAATTCTCGACCGGCAGCATGGCCAGATCGACCTCGCCCGCGCGGGTCAGGTCGATCGCGTCCTCGAAGGTGCGGCAGGGCACGGCCTGCAGATCGGGGCGGGCAAGCCGGCAGGCTTCGTGCGAATAGGCGCCGGGTTCGCCCTGGAACGCGATGCGCTGGGTCATCAGGGGCCTCCGCTTGGGGTCAAAATCGACAGACGGGCGTTTGGTCGCGCTAACTACGCCTTGAAACTGTTGAGTGGAAGCGGATAAATACTGCGGTATACGCGCACAGCGAGGGGTTGCGACATGTTCGACACGATGGTCATCACCAAGGCCGTGGCCGCGTTCTGCGGGGCGCTTCTGGTGTTCTTGCTGACCGTGTGGGCGGCCGATGTGCTGTTCCAGCCGCGCAATCACGCGGCCGCGCCGGCCTTCGTGATCGACACCGGCGAAGACGTGTCCGATGCCGAGCCCGAAGAAGAGCTGACCTTCGACGAGGCGTTCGAGATCGCCGATATCGACGCCGGCGGGCGTCTGTGGAGCGAGTGCCGCGCCTGTCACGCCATGGAGCCCGACCGCCACGGCGTCGGCCCGTCGTTGCACGGTGTGGTCGGGCGTGACATCGGCGCGATCGACGGGTTCCGCTATTCGGGCGCGCTGGACCAGGCGGGAGAGGTCTGGACGCCCGAAATCCTCTCGGCGTTTCTGGAAAATCCGAACGACGTGACGCCGGGCACGTCGATGAGCTATCGCGGCATGCCCGATGTGCGCAACCGTGCCAACCTGATCGCGTGGATCGAGGCCGAGAGCCAGTAAGTAACCGATCCACCAGACCGTGCTGCGGGCCGCCCGGATCATGGGCGGCCCGCTTCCGTTTCGCCGCGCTGCCATCAAAACTGCTTGTGTCGCTGACAGAAATCGAATGCACCCATCGACAGGGCTGGCTTTAGGCTAAATACTCCACGAAAAGCCCCGGATGGCCCAGCATGGAGGACCCCTCGATGACGCACCCCCGCTCACCGAAAGCAGAGGTCATCGCGCCCGAAGCGCATGTCGCCGCCCGGTCGCCCTCCCGGTCGCCCTCCCGGTCGCCCTCCCGGTCGCCCTCCCGGTCGCCCGCCTTCGCGTGGCGCGTGCAGGGGATGCTCGCGCTGGGACTGCTCGCCGCCGGACTGCTGCTGCCCGCCGCGGCCGCGGCGGTCGAGGACACCGATACCGACACCGACCGGATCGTCGCGCATGGGTATTCGTTCTTTGGCGATCTGAGCTACGCCGAGGATTTCGAGCACTTCACCTACGTCAACCCCGACGCGCCCAAGGGGGGCGAGATCTCGGTCGCGGCGCAGGGCACCTTCGATTCGATGAACCCCTACACGCGCCGCGGCCGCGCGGGGCAGTTCTCGTGGTCGCTCTATGAAAGCCTGCTGGCCACCGGCGAGCTGTTCGGCGGTGGCATGGTCCCCGCCGACGCGCATGGCGAATCCTACGGGCTGCTGGCGCACACCGTCGAATACCCGCCCTCGAAGGACTGGGCGATCTTCCACATGCGCCCCGAGGCACGCTTTTCCGACGGCACCCCGCTGACCGCGCATGACGTCGTGTTCACGCACAACCTGTTTCTGGAACAGGGGCTGCCGTCCTACGCGCAGGGCGTCGGCGCGCGCGTGCTGGGGGCCGAGGCGCTGGACGATCACACGGTCAAGTTCACCTTCGCGCCCGATATCTCGCGCCGGTCGCTGATCGATCAGGTGGGATCGACGCCCGTGTTCTCGCAGGCGTGGTTCGACGAGACCGGCGCGCGGCTGGACGAATCGCGGCTC
>PUOA01000123.1 GCA_003551925.1 Paracoccaceae bacterium | reverse complement strand
TGTGAACCGCATCTTCACGAACACCAGATGGTCGGTGAAATCGACACCGCTCACGTCCAGCGGAAGCATCCCGCTCGCGACACCGGGGCTGGTTTCGTCAAGGTCGCCGGGACGCCACTGTCCGATCAGCTGCGCGTGCGATGGAACCGAGGATGGAAATGGCTCGCCTGCCGCGTGGCGCGCCGCGCACACGGTGATCCGCGTGCTGCCCGGAGGCTCGGCCGAGAAACGAAGCACCGGACGCCGTTCGCCCGGCACCGGACTTGCCGTAGCGATGACGCGTTGCGTGTCCTGCGGGGTCAGGGTCGTGCGCGCAACCGCGCCCCAATCGCTCACCATCATTGGACCGATTGCCGAAAAGCCGGGAATTGGGCAATCGCCTTCGGCCAGCGCCGCACCCGGCGCGGCGGCGATCAAGCCGGCCACCAGCGCGGTGGTCAGGCGCCGGGCGGTGGGTGCGCGGGGCCGGGTGGCGCGCGGTGCGAGGGCGGGGGACGGGGCGTGCGACCTGTGCATGTCAGCCTCCAACTGTCTGGGGGTGCTCGGCGCCCGCTGCCTTGGCGAGTTCCTGCCCCATGGTCACGAACATCGAGATCTGGCCGGGGTCGAACACCGGCTGCGGGATGAACAGCATCATTCCGTATGCGTCGATCACCAGCCGCGGCGGGCGGGTGGTCGGGTGAAACGCGGTCCAGCGCGAGAGTTGCTGCGCGATGGCGGGCACGTCGAACTGCGCGGCGGGGTCGCGCGTGGCCAGCACCAGGATGTCGCTGCGCGCGGGCGCGGGGAAGCGCACCAGAAGGTCCACCCGGTCGCCGTGGCTGTCGCCCAGCACGTCGCGGAGCTCGCGGCGCAGACGCTTTTCCTCCATGCCCGGCGCATCGCGCAGCGGGTCGAACGGCGTGGGCGTGGTGCCGGGCACCGGTGCGGCGAACACTGCAACCTCATGCGCGAAGACCGGCGCCGCGGCGCGGAACACGGTGTCGCCGGTCTCATGGTTTTGCCGCCGCCGCGTGCGTTCGCGGATTTCCGAGGTCACGACCAGCTCCCACGCGTCGGGGTCCGCGCGGTCGGTGAGGATCATGCGCGCCCCGGCTGCGCGGCCATAGCCGGGCCTGGCGCCGTCCCGTTCCACCGCGAAGCCGCGCCGTTCGATCATGGCATCCATCGGATCGGGGGCGTTCTTCGACCATTTCAGCGGGTTGCGGCGGTCGCGAATCACGGCGTAGACCAGCACCCCCGCCAGCGCGGCGATGAACAGCACCGTGTTCAGATCCTCGCGCAGCAGGTCGGTCATGATCGCCTCCTCATGCGCAGGCCCTTCCTGCGCACGCCGCGCCGCATCGTGCCGGTGTCCGGCCGGCGGCAGCGCATGTGGCCGATGGTTCTGTGGCAGGGCATGAAGCGCACTCCCCGGCTTGCAGCCCGCCGACGGGCGGGTCCGCGTGCAACCTAGCCGCGATCCGTGCGCACTTCCCCCCTTGAACGGAGGGGATCGCCGGAACCCTGTCGCCGTGCCGCCCCGACGGGTGGCGGGGTCGGCGTTACACGGCGGGAGCGCAGATCATCCGCAGCACCGGGGCGTTCTGCCGAGCGACGCGGTCCTTCAGCGTGGCCAGCGTCTGCGGCTCGTCCTTGACGAACTCGATGAACAGCATGTTGAGGTGGTTGAAGAGCAGCCCGCCGATGGCCTCCGTGTCGAGCCCCGCGCGCAGTTTCCCGTGCGCCTGCAGGCTGCGCAGCAGGCTGCACACCTGCGCGCACAGCCGCGCATCGAGCGCGGTGTAGCGCTGGCTCATCGGGCTGTCCGGGCTGCGGATCGACAGCGCCATCGCGGTGCGCCACATTTCCTTGCTGAGATAGTTCAGCGAATGGTCGAAGTAGAAATCGATCAAGGCGCGCACGGCATCGCCCGGGTCTTCGGGGCTGGCGGCGATCATGCGCGCGCCCTCGGTCAGGATCTCCTCGACCTCCAGCGCGACGATGGCGATCAGCACATCGCCCTTGTTGCCGAAATAGTTGTAGATCGTGCCGGGCGACAGGTCGGCTTCCTCGGCGATGTCCTCGATCCGCGTGGCGTCGTAGCCGAGCTTGCGAAAGCGCAGGCTGGCGGCATCGAGGATGCGGCGCAGGCGGTCTGCCTTCTGACGTTCACGCAAGCCGCTCTTGGCGCCCATGACTGCCTCATGCCGAATTTTGATGTTGACTTTAAAATTGAGCCGCCTCAACTTTCGCTGACCTCGGCCTGAAATGCAACACAGGAGACCGCCATGCCCCGCTTCCCGTCGTCGCTGCGCCTGACCGCCCTTGCCTCGACCGCGCTGGTCGCGCTCGGCGCCGCCCCCGCCGCGGCAGATTCGCTCAACGCGCTGGTCTGGTGCGACAACACCGACCCTGACCTGATCCGCCCGTTCGAGGAGGAGCACGGCGTGCGCGTCAACCTGCGCGAATACGAAGGCACCGCGGCGGGGCTGGCGATCCTCGACCAGTCGCGGCCCGGGGACTGGGACGTGATGGTGATCGACGCGGTGGATGTGCACCGCGTGGCCGAGCGCGGCCTGCTGGCGCCGCTGCCCGCGGACGAACTGCCGCTGGGTGATTTCTTCCCCGATCTGGTGATGGAGGATCTCAACGCCATCGACGGCGAGTTCGTCGCCGTGACGCAGAAATACGGCTACAACACCGTGTCCTTCAACCGCGCCAATGTCGATGCCGAGGCGATGGAGGATCTGTCTTCGCTGTTCTCGGGCGATCATGACGGGCGCATCGCGATCTATGACTATTACCTGCCGGTGCTGGGGATGCTGGCGCTGAACGCGGGCATCGACACCGCCGATCTGGACCTCGAGGCGCTGGAAACCCTGCGCGAGCCGCTCATGGACCTGCGCGCGCGTGCGCGTCAGGTCAGCGAGGTCGTGGCCGCGCAGACCGCGCTGGCGGTGGGCGAGGTCGACATCGTCTTCGGCGGCGGCGAGTGGCTGACCGCCGTGCTGGCCGAGGAAAACCCCGATCTGGACTGGACCATCCCCGAACAGGGCGCGGTGCTGTGGGCGCAGTCCATCGCCGTGCTGGCCGACAGCGCCAACCCCGATCTGGCGCTGGAGTTCGTCAAGTACATCTCCAGCCCCGAAGGCCAGGCGCGGCTGGCGACATCGTCGTGCTACTGGGGGATGCCGGCCAACGCCGCGGCGGGCGAGATCCTGACCGATGACCAGCGCGCCGTGCTGCGCTGGGACGAGCAGGAGGACTTCCTGACCCGCGTCCAGCGCTACCCCGTGCCCGACGCCGATCTGGACGCCGCGATGCAGGATCTGTGGACCGACATGCTGCAGAACTGACGCCGCACGGCACCAGCACCAGCACGGAAACGACGGGGCAGGACGATGGACCGCGCGCGCGAAGCACGGATGGGCTGGGCTCTGGTGGCCCCGGCACTGCTGTGGCTGACCGCCTTCTTCGTTCTGCCCTTCGCGATCATGGTCGGGCTCAGCCTGTCGCGCTTCGTGGGCCGCGAGGTCGTCCCGGCGCTGAGCCTCGACAACTACATCCGGTTCTTCACCGAGCCGTCGTTGTTCCGCGGGTTGGTGGTGTCGCTGGAAATCACCGCGATGGTGACGGTGGTGTCGGTGGTCCTGGCGTATCCGCTGGCCTGGATCATCGCGTTTCAGGTGCCGCGCAACTGGCAGCGGCTGGTGCTGGTGCTGACGATCCTGCCGTTCTGGACCTCGTATGTGGTGCGCTCCTATGCGTGGCTGCTGGTGCTGGGGCAGGGGGGCGTGGTGAACGGCGCGCTGATGGGGCTGGGGGTGATCGACGCGCCGCTGAGCCTGTCGGCCACGCGCTTCGCCACCGTGACCGGGTTCGTGCATTTCTTCGTCATGCTGCTGACGCTGACCATCTACGCCAATCTGGTGCAGCTGTCGCCCAACTACGCGCGCGCGGCGGCGGATCTGGGCGCGGGACGGTTCGCCACCTTCCGCCACGTGATCCTGCCGCTGACGCTTCCGGGGGTGATGACCGGGGCGTTTCTGACCTTCGTGCTGTGCATGGGCGACTACATCACCCCGCAGATCCTGGGCGGCGGCAATGAACTCACGCTGCCGCAGCTGATCATGATGCAACTGGGCCGGCGCGGAGATTTCCCGATGGCCTCGGCGATGGCGATCATCCTGATGGCGGTGGTGACGCTGGCCTATCTGGCCTGCGCGCGCTTCCTGCGGCTGGAGCGCGTGTGATGCGGGTGCTGGGCTGGTTCTATCTGGCGCTTGCCTTCGGGTTCATCTTTCTGCCGGTGGCGGTGCTGGTGCTGTTCTCGTTTCAGGACGGGCGGCTGCCGGTGCCGCCCTTCAACGGCCCCAGCCTGCGCTGGTATGAAAGCGTTCTCGGCGACCGGCGGCTGATGGAGGGGCTGCGCCATTCGCTGATCGTGGCGAGCCTGTCGGCGGCTCTGGCGCTGCTGCTGGGCTTCATGGCGGCGCAGGCGCTGGCGCGCCACCGGCTGCCGGGGACGCTTCTGATGCGCGCGGCGTTGATCGCGCCGCTGACCGTCAGCTATCTGATCATCGCGCTGGGGCTTCTGTCGCTGTTCAACCGCGCCGGGATCGGGCTGTCGCTGTGGACGGCGGGGGTCGGGCATGTGGTCATCAACCTGCCGCTGTGCTTCGCGATCCTCTATGCGTCGATGGGCGAACAGCAGCGCAGCGCCGAAACCGCCGCGCGCGATCTGGGCGCGGGCGAGGTTCGGGTGCTCGCGCTGATCACCGCGCCGATGCTGGCGCCGTCGATGCTGGCGGCCTATTTCCTCGCCTTCACCTTCAGCTGGGACGAGTTCATCATCGCCTATCTGCTGACCCGTTTCGACGTCACGCTGCCGGTCGAGATCTGGTCGCTCCTGCGCTCGGGGCTGACGCCGCGGGCCAACGCCATCGGCAGCGTGGTGTTCCTGGTCTCGGTGGGGGTGCTGGTGGCGCTGCAACTGCTCGTGTTCAGAAAGGTGCGGCCATGACCACCGCGGTTCAGCTTGACGGCCTGCGCATGGAGTTCGGCGCGTTCACGGCGCTCCATTCGGTGTCGCTGTCGATCGAGGCGGGCGAATTCGTGGTGCTGCTGGGGCCGTCGGGGTGCGGCAAGACCACGCTGCTGTCGCTGCTGGGCGGGTTCCTCAGCCCCAGCGCGGGGCGCGTGGTCATTGGCGGGCGTGACGTGACGCGGGTGCCGCCAAAGGACCGGCCGACCACGACGATGTTTCAGGATTATGCGCTGTTTCCGCACATGACGCTGGCCGACAATGTGGCGTTCGGGCTGCGGATGCGCGGCACGGGGCGCCGCGCGCGGGCGGCAAAGGCGGCCGAGATGCTGGCGCTGGTGGGGTTGCACGACATGGGCGCGCGCCGCCCTCACGAGCTTTCGGGCGGCCAGCGCCAGCGGGTGGCCCTGGCCC
>PUOA01000185.1 GCA_003551925.1 Paracoccaceae bacterium | reverse complement strand
CGCCGGGCTGGGCGATGCGGTGGGGGCGGCGCTGGGCACCTCCGTGGTGCTGGAGCGCCACGGCCCCGCGGCGGTCCTGCATCTGCCTGCCGACCGGCTGGAGGCCGCGCGCGCCGCCCTGCCCACCCTCGCACCCGGCGTCCGCATCGCCAGCACCGGACGGGCCATCGAGATCTACAAGGAGGTCGGGCGGCCGGCCGAGGTCGCGGCCCGCTTCGGGCTGGCCGAGATGGCCGGCAGCCACGGCATCGGCCACACCCGCATGGCCACCGAATCCGCCGTCACCACGCTGGGCGCACACCCGTTTTCCACCGGCGCGGACCAGTGCCTTGTCCATAACGGGTCGCTGTCGAACCACAACAACCTGCGCCGGCGCCTGCGCCACAAGGGGATGACGTTCGAGACCGAGAACGACTCCGAAGTCGCCGCCGCCTACCTGACCGAGAAGATGCGCGCCGGCGCCGATCTGGGCGCGGCGCTGGAGGCCGCGCTCGATGATCTGGACGGCTTCTTCACCTTCGTCGTGGGCACCGCCGACGGCTTCGGCGTGCTGCGCGACCCCATCGCCTGCAAACCCGCGGTGCTCGCCGAAACTGACCGATACGTGGCCTTCGGGTCCGAATACCGCGCGCTGGTGGGCCTGCCGGGGATCGAACAGGCCCGCGTGTGGGAGCCCGAACCCGCCACCGTCTATTTCTGGAAGCACTGACATGCAGACACTCGATCTGGCCACCCAGCCGCTGCGCGAGGTCAACGCCACGCTGCAGGCGCAGGGCACGGGCAGCAACGCCACCGACTGGGAAATCCTGAACCCGCGCGGCGCGCATGCGCTCGCGGTGGGGCTGGACGGCCCGCTGTCGGTGACGGTGCGCGGCGCGACCGGCTACTACACCGGCGGCATGAACAAGCACGCGACGGTGCATGTCGAAGGCTCCGCCGGGCCGGGCGTGGCCGAGAACATGATGTCCGGCACCGTGGTGATCGACGGCGATGCCAGCCAGTATGCGGGGGCGACCGGGCGCGGCGGGCTGCTGGTGATCAAGGGCAACGCCGCCAGCCGCTGCGGGATCTCGATGAAGGGGATCGACATCGTGGTCGGCGGCAATATCGGACACATGTCGGCCTTCATGGCGCAGGCGGGCAATCTGGTGGTGCTGGGCGACGCGGGCGACGCGCTGGGCGATTCGCTCTACGAGGCGCGGATCTTCGTGCGCGGGACGGTGAAAAGCCTCGGCGCCGACTGCATCGAGAAGGAGATGCGCCCCGAGCATGTGGAAATCCTGCGCGATCTGCTGGCGCGCGCGGGGATGGACGCCGACCCGGCCGCGTTTCGCCGTTACGGATCGGCGCGCAAGCTCTACAATTTCGACATCGACAACGCGTCGGACTACTGAGGGACCCCGCCATGACCGAGCAGACCCCGCCGCGCATGTCCGCGACCTTCACCCCCGAGATCAACGCCGAGATCCGCCGCGCCGCCGCGACCGGGATCTATGACATCCGCGGCGGCGGCGCCAAGCGGCGCGTGCCGCATTTCGACGACCTGCTGTTCCTCGGCGCCTCGATCAGCCGCTACCCGCTCGAAGGCTACCGCGAGACCTGCGGCACCGATGTCACGCTGGGCACGCGGCATGCCAGCACGCCGATCAGGCTCGATATCCCCATCACCATCGCGGGCATGAGCTTCGGCGCGCTGTCGGGCAACGCCAAGGAGGCGCTGGGCCGCGGCGCAACGCTCGCCGGGACCTCGACCACCACCGGCGACGGCGGCATGACCGAAGAGGAGCGCGGGCATTCGAAAACGCTGGTCTACCAGCTTCTGCCCTCGCGCTACGGGATGAACCCCGACGACCTGCGCCGCGCCGACGCGATCGAGGTGGTGGTCGGCCAGGGTGCCAAGCCCGGCGGCGGGGGCATGCTGCTGGGCCAGAAGATCAGTGACCGCGTGGCCGAGATGCGCACCCTGCCCAAGGGGATCGACCAGCGCAGCGCCTGCCGGCACCCGGACTGGACCGGCCCCGACGATCTGGAGATCAAGATCCTGGAGCTGCGCGAGATCACCGGCTGGCGCGTGCCGGTCTATATCAAGATCGGCGGCACCCGGCCCTATTACGACACCATGCTGGCGGTGAAGGCCGGCGCGGATGTGGTGGTGCTGGACGGGATGCAGGGCGGCACGGCGGCCACGCAGGACGTGTTCATCGAAAATGTCGGTCTGCCGACGCTCGCCTGTATCCGCCCCGCCGTGCGCGCGTTGCAGGACATGGGGCTGCACCGCGATGGTGTGCAGCTGGTGGTCTCGGGCGGGATCCGGTCGGGGGCCGATGTCGCCAAGGCGATCGCGATGGGCGCCGACGCGGTCGCCATCGGCACCGCCGCGATGGTGGCGCTGGGCGACAACGACCCGCGCTGGGAGGCCGAGTATCAGGCGCTGGGCACCACCGCCGGCGCCTATGACGACTGGCACGAGGGGCGCGACCCCGCCGGCATCACCACGCAGGACCCCGCGCTTGCCGCGCGGCTGGACCCGGTGGCGGCGGGCCGGCGGCTGCGCAACTATCTGGCGGTGATGACGCTGGAGGCGCAGACCATCGCGCGCGCCTGCGGCCACAATCACCTGCACAATCTGGAGCCCGAGGACCTGTGCGCGCTGACGGTCGAGGCCGCGGCGATGGCCGGGGTGCCGCTTGCGGGCACCGACTGGGTGCCGGGCCGCATGGTCTGAGCACCGCCCCGCCGGCGGCAGCCGGCGGAACGCATAACAAGACACGCCAACGGGAGAGTAACCGCAATGACCATCGACCTTGCCGCCTACGCCCAGGATGTGGGCGTGAAATACTTCATGGTCTCCTACACCGACCTGTTCGGCGCGCAGCGCGCCAAGCTGGTGCCCGCGCAGGCCATCGCCGGGATGCAGGCCGACGGTGCGGGCTTCGCGGGATTCGCAAGCTGGCTGGACCTGACCCCCGCGGACTCCGACATGCTGGCGGTGCCCGACGCTTCGGCGGTGATCCAGCTGCCCTGGAAGCCCGAGGTCGCCTGGGTCCCCGCCAACCCGGTCATGGAGGATGCCGCGCTGGCGCAGGCGCCGCGCAACGTGCTGATCCGCCAGATCGCCGCCGCCGCCGAGATGGGCCTGTCGGTCAAGACCGGGATCGAGGCCGAGTTCTTCCTGCTCACGCCCGATGGCGCGCGGATCTCGGACCCGCACGACACCGCCGAGAAACCCTGTTACGACCAGCAGGCGGTGATGCGCCGCTATGACGCGATTTCCGAGATCGGCGACTACATGCTCCAGCTGGGCTGGGGCCTCTATCAGGCCGACCACGAGGACGCCAACGGCCAGTTCGAGATGAACTGGGACTTCGACGATGCGCTGGTCACCGCCGACCGGCACTCGTTCTTCAAGTTCATGGTCAAGTCGATCGCCGAAAAGCACGGGCTGCGCGCGACCTTCATGCCCAAGCCGGTCGAAGGACTGACCGGCAACGGCGCGCATGTGCATGTCTCGGTCTGGGACGCCGAAGGGCGCGAAAACCGCTTCAACGGCGGTCCGCATGATCTGGGCCTGTCGGATACGGGGCTGCATTTCCTGGGCGGGATCATGCAGCACGCCACCGCGATGGCCGCGCTGACCAACCCCACCGTGAACAGCTACAAGCGCATCAACGCCCCGCGCACCGTCTCGGGGGCGACATGGGCGCCCAACACCGTGACCTGGGCGGGCAACAACCGCACCCACATGGTGCGCGTGCCGGGGCCGGGTCGGTTCGAGCTGCGCCTGCCCGATGGCGCGGCGAACCCGTATCTGCTGCAGGCGGTGATCATCGCCGCGGGCCTGTCGGGGATCGCGTCGCAGGCCGATCCGGGCAAGCGGCTGGACATCGACATGTATGCCGAGGGCCACACCGTCACCGACGCACCGAAGCTGCCGCTGAACCTGCTGGACGCGCTGCGCGCCTTCGATGGCGACACCGCGCTCAAGACCGCGCTGGGGCCGGAGTTCTCGGCCGCGTTCCTCAAGCTCAAGCACGCCGAGTGGACCAGCTTCGTGTCGCATTTCTCGCGCTGGGAACGCGAGCACACGCTCGATATCTGAGCGCGCTCAGACCACGGTCACGCGCAGCGCGCCCACCCCGTCGATCCGCGCGTCGAGCACGTCGCCCGGCGCTACCGGGCCGACACCCGCGGGCGTGCCGGTCAGGATCACGTCGCCCGCGGCCAGCGAGACGAAGCGCGACAGTTCGGCGATCATCTCGGACGGTTTCCAGATCATCTGCGCCAGATCGCCCGCCTGCCGCGGCGCTGCGTTGACGTGCAGGGTGATTGCGCCCGCCTGCGGATGGCCGATCTCCGACGCGGGCACCAGCGGGCCGATGGGCGCCGAGTGCTCGAACGCCTTGGCCAGCTCCCACGGGCGGCCCATGCGCTTGGCCTCGGCCTGCAGGTCGCGCCGGGTCATGTCCAGCGCGACCGCGTAGCCCCAGATCAGCGCCTCGGCCGCGTCGGGCGCGATGTCGCGCCCGCCGCCCGCCAGCGCGATGGCAAGCTCGACCTCGTGGTGAACCTCGCCGCCCGGATGGGGGAAGCTGTCGGAACCCGCGCGCAGGTTGTCGGGGTTCTTCTGAAAGAAGAATGGCGGCTCGCGATCGGGGTCGTGGCCCATCTCGACCGCGTGGGCGGCGTAGTTGCGCCCGATGCAATAGACCCGGCGCAGCGGGAAACGCGCCTGCGTGCCGCGCACCGGCAGGCTGGGGGCGGGCGATGGTGGAATGACGAAATCGGGCATGGTCGGGGCTTTCGGGGTGCGGCTCAGGCCCACGGACGGGGCGCTTCGGCATAGCCGATATAGAGCGGGTGGCGGGGGTGGCCGTGCTTGCTGAGGCCCAGATGAAACAGCGGCTGGCCGGTGGCGCGCAGCAGCGCCTCGACCCCCGGGCCGCGGTTCAGATGCGCGCCATGCGTGCCCCAGGCGCAGATGATCCGATCCGCCCAGCGCGCCGCCGCGGCGATCGCAGCGTCGTTGTCGGGGCCCACGGGGTCCGGCGCGGCGCGCATCACGCGCGGGTCGGTGGCGCGAAAGGCGAAGATGTTGCACACCCGGAACGCGCCGAAGCCCAGCGCGCGGGCGCGCCGCTCGCAGCGCTCGACCGTGGGGTCGTTCTGCGCTTCGGTCGCGGTCGATGGGTTGAGCATCACGAACAGCGCCGCCGGCCCGGTTTCGTCCCAGCAACGGGTGAGCGTGTAGCGGTAGCGTTCGCAGTCGGAATACTCCGCCACCGAAGGCGCGTCGCCCTTGATATGCCGCCGGGTGATCATGCGAAGCCTGATAGCGCAGGCCGGGACCCGGGCGCAATCGGCGCTCAGTATTGCGCGGGCAGCAGACTGGCGAGGTCCTCGGGCTCAGCGACCTCGGCCACCGGCAGGGCGGTCTCGGGCGCGGTCTCGGGCGCGG
>PUOA01000046.1 GCA_003551925.1 Paracoccaceae bacterium | reverse complement strand
CGCATTTGTTGATCGCCACGATCATCGGCACCTCGGCGGCGCGGGCGTGGTTGATCGCCTCGATGGTCTGCGGCATCACCGAATCGTCGGCGGCGACCACCAGCACCACGATGTCGGTCACGTTCGCGCCGCGCGCACGCATCGAGGTGAAGGCGGCATGGCCCGGCGTATCCAGGAAGCTCAGCACCGCCCCCGACCCGGTCGTGACCTGATATGCACCGATATGCTGCGTGATGCCCCCGGCCTCGCCCGAGACCACGTTGGTCTTGCGCAGCGCGTCCAGCAACGAGGTCTTGCCGTGGTCGACATGGCCCATGATGGTGATGATCGGCGGGCGCGGTTGCAGCGCTTCGGGCGCATCCTCGACCTCGGCGATCACCTGTTCGACATCGGCGTCCGAGACGCGCACGACGCGGTGGCCGAATTCCTCGATCACCAGTTCGGCAGTGTCGGCGTCGATGGTCTGGTTCATGGTGGCCATGACGCCCATCTTCATCAGCGACTTGACCACATCCGCCGCACGCTCGGCCATGCGGTTGGCAAGCTCCTGCACCACGATGGTCTCGGGCAGCTTGACATCGCGGGTGACCTTCTCGCGCGGGGCGCTCTGGCCCATCGCCTTCTGACGCGCGCGCTCCTGCTTGCGCTTCATGGCGGCAAGCGAGCGTTGCCGTCCGCCGGCGTCGCCGGTCAGCGCTTCCTTCAACGTCAGCTTGCCCGAACGCCGGCCGCCATCGCGCGGCTTGGCGCGGGTCTCGCGCTCCTTCTCGCGCTCGGGCTTGCGCGCGGCGGGCGCCGGCGCGGGGCGGGCGCGATCGGGTGCGGGGGCGGGAGCCGGGGTCGCGGCGGCAGGATCGGGCGCAGCCGCGCGCTGCGCCGCTTCCGCGGCGGCGCGGGCGTCTTCCTCGGCCTTGGCCTGCAGCGCGGCTTCGCGTTCGCGCTCCTCGCGCTCGCGGGCCTCGGCTTCCTCGCGACGGCGCTGGCGCTCTTCCTCGCGCGCCTTCTCCTCGGCCTCGCGGCGGGCGGCTTCTTCGGCCTCGCGCGAACGCGCGGCCTGCAGCGCCTTCAGGCGGCGCTCCATCTCGGCATCGGTGATCCCGGCGGGCCGCTTGGCCGACGACGCCTTGGCTGCCGCGGCGGCTGCAGAGGACGTGCCGCCGCCCGACCCCGAGGCCTGAGCGCCCGGCTTGGGCACCACAACGCGCTTGCGCTTGGTTTCCACGACCACCGACTTGGTGCGGCCGCGGCTGAAGCTCTGCTTCACCTGCCCGGGCCGGTTGCCCCCAAGTCCGAGTGTCTTCTTGCCGTCTGTATCGCTCATGCGTCCGTCTTTTCCTCTCCGGCGACGCGCTCGCCGCCTTGCCCGCGCACCCCTGCCAGCCTTGCCGCGTCGTCTATAACACGACGCGTCAGACCGCCAGCGCGAAGCGCGGCATGTATCACATGTTCTCGCCCGAAAGCCAAACCCAATTCCCGGGCTGTCAAGCAGCCGATGAACGTCCCGTCCCCACCCGGAGGCCGCAGCTTCGATTTCCCGCGTTCCGACCCGTCCGCAGCCTGCAGCAGGACTGCCATCTCCTCGCGCAGCGCGAGGTCGCGCACCTTTTCGAATCCGGCAACCGCCAGCCCACCTTTTCGCGCCAGCGACAGCATATCAATCACACGCCGCGCAAGCAACTGGTGGACCAGCGCGGCCAGCCCCGGCGGCACGGTGACCGACGCGCGCGCGGCGCGGGCGAACAGCTTCTTCGCAACCGCGCGGTCCAGCGCGGCGGCATCGGCGCGCACCCAGATCCCGCGCCCCGGCAGCTTGCGGTCAATGTCGGGCGTGACCGTGCCGTCAGGCGCGATCACGAAGCGGACCATGCCCGCCGGATCGCCGACATGGCCCGTGGCGATGCAGCGCCGTTCGGGGCCGTCGGTGCTGGCCTGTCGCCGGCCGCGCGTCATCGCCGCTCCTGCCCTGTGCCCGTGTCACACCCGCGCCGCGTCGTCCTGGGCCTCGGGGCCCTCGGCCGCGTCGGCCTCCTCGTCAGCCCCCGCAGCCGCCTCGTCGGCGATCAGGTCATCGGGGTCGACCCAACCCAGCATCACACGCGCGGTCATGATCATGTTCTGCGCCTCGTCCAGGCTGACATCGAAGGGCTCGAGAACGCCATCATCCTTGACCCGCTGGCCGTCCACCGTGGTCCAGCCCCCGGCGAGTTCCCAATCGGCGCAGGTGGCGAAATCCTCCAGCGTCTTGACGTCGTCGCGCGCCAGCGCCTCGACCATCTGCGGCGTCAGCCCCTCGAACGCGATCAGACTGTCCTCGGCGCCCAGCGCGCGGGCGCGCTCCAGCGCCGCCTCGTTGAGCGCGGTCAGCCGGTCGCGCGCGCGCGCCTGCAACTCCTCGGCGGTGTCCTCGTCGAAACCGTCGATCGCCAGCAACTCGTCCTGCTCGATATAGGCGACCTCCTCGAGCGAGGTGAAGCCTTCGGCCACCAGCAGCTGCGCCATCATCTCGTCGATGTCGAGCGCCTCCATGAACAGCGCGCTGCGCTCGGCGAACTCGGCCTGCCGGCGGGCGGATTCGTCGGCCTCGGTCAGGATGTCGATGTCGAGCCCCGTGAGCTGGCTCGCCAGCCGCACGTTCTGCCCGCGCCGCCCGATGGCCAGCGACAGCTGATCGTCGGGGACCACGACCTCGATCTTGGCGGCTTCCTCGTCGATGACGACCTTGCTGACCTCGGCGGGCTGCAGCGCATTGACCAGGAAAGTCGCCTGATCCTCGTTCCAGGGGATGATGTCGATCTTCTCGCCCTGCAACTCGTTGACCACCGCCTGCACACGGCTGCCGCGCATGCCGACGCAGGCGCCGACCGGGTCGATCCCCGAATCGTAGCTGATCACGCCGATCTTCGCGCGCGAGCCCGGATCGCGGGCCACCGCCTTGATCTCGATGATGCCGTCATAGATCTCGGGGACCTCCATCTTGAACAGCGCCGCCATGAATTCGGGCGCGGTGCGCGACAGGAAGATCTGCGGCCCGCGCGCCTCGCGCCGGACATCCTTGATGTAGCAGCGGATGCGGTCGCCGTTGCGGTAACTTTCGCGGCCGATCTTCTCGTTGCGGCGCAGGATGCCCTCCCCGCGGCCGATATCGACGATGATGTTGCCGTATTCCTCGCGCTTGACGACCCCGTTGATGATGGTGCCGGCGCGATCCCTGAATTCCTCGTACTGGCGGTCGCGCTCGGCCTCGCGGACCTTCTGCAGGATCACCTGCTTGGCCGACTGCGCGGCGATCCGGCCCAGCTCGACCGGAGGGACCTCGTCGCGGATCTCGTCACCGATCTGCGGATCGTCCAGATGCGCCTTCGCCTGCGCGACGGTCAGCTCGGCATGATGGTTCTCAAGCTCCTCGTCGGGCACGACGGTGCGCACCCGGGTGAAGGTCGCGCGCCCGGTCCTGCGGTCGATGGCGACGCGGATGTCCATGTCGGCACCGTAACGCGACTTCGCGGCGCGGGCGAGGCTCTCCTCCATCGCCTGGACCACCAGATCGGGGTCGATCATCTTTTCGCGTGCCACCGCCTCGGCGGTCTGGAGCAGTTCAAGCTGGTTGGCGCTGGTGATGGCCATGTCGGTTACTCCTGCTGCGACGCGGGGGCGTCGCTGTCGGTTTCGATGGTGTCGAATTCGGTTTCGTCGTCCAGCGCAGCGGCCTTTCGCGCGCGCAGCATCTCGGCGATCAGCGCGTCGGTCAGCACCAGCTTCGCGTCCGACAACCAGTCGAAGTTCAACCCGATGGTCACGGGCGCCCCCTGGTCCTCGATGCCGATCAGCACCTCGTCACCTTCGGTGCCCTCCAACACGCCCTTGAACCGGCGCCGACCGTCGATCAGCTCCTCGGTCTCCAGTCGCGCCTCGTAGCCTTCCCAGGCGTCGAAATCCTTCAACCGGGTCAGGGGCCGGTCGATCCCCGGGCTGGACACTTCCAGCGTATAGGCCTCCGCGATCGGATCCTCCACGTCCAGCAGCGCCGACACCGCGGTCGAGATCCGCGCGCAGTCCTCGATCTCGATTCCGCCCTCGGGGCGCTCGGCCATGATCTGCAACGTCCGCGTCTTGCCCGACATCAGCCGCAGCCGCACCAGCTCGAACCCCATCCCCTCGATCAGCGGGGCGACGATGTCGGCCAGACGGCGATCGACGGACGTCTTGGCAACCAGGTCGGCCATGCCGATGCTCCAAACGAAAAAACGGGCCCGCGGCCCGTCACGAAAGTTCCGGTGGGGTCCGGGGGTGGAGGCCGGAACGCCGCTGTCAGGCGCCGATATACGCGCCCCGACCGCTCGATGCAAGGGCCGACGCACGCCCCTTCATCCTGACCGAAATATCCTCAGGGGGGAGTCCACCCCGGCAGGGGTGGACGGGGGGCGCGAGCGCCCCCCTGCGCCGGCCCGCCGCCCCGCGCTGCGTTATGCGGCATCGCGCACCACCACCCCACGCACCCCGGCCCAGGCGCCGCGCCCCAGCACGCGCGCTGGGTTGGTGGGCGGCGGCATCACCACACCGTCAAGGCGCGCGAACCCGAAGCGGCCGTAATAGGGCGCGTCGCCCACCAGCAGCACACGCTCCCAGCCCAGCGCCTCGGCGCGCGTCAGGCTGTCGCCGATCAACCACGCGCCCAGCCCCTCGCCCTGGCGTGTGGGGTGCACGGCGACCGGCCCCAGCAGCAGCGCGCGTGCCCCGCCCACGCGCACCGGCCAGTAGCGGATGGCGCCCGCCAGCGCGTCCGCGTCGCGCAGCACCAGGCACAGCTCCGCCACCGGCGCCACACCGTCGCGCAGCCTGTAGGACGACAGCGCCTCGCGCCCCGGCACGAAGCACAGGTCGTAGAGCGCCTCGACCTCCCAGCCGTCCTGCGGTGTCTCCGGGCGCAGCTCCATGCGCCTCCCCCCACTGCTGCCTGCGCGCAAGCGCCGCGCCCCGTAGCATGCGGCCTGCGCGTCCGCAACGCGGGTCGGCCGGCATGGAAAACCGCCCCCGACCTGGCGTCGGAGGCGGCTCAAGGCGGTCTCGCAACTGACGGCAGGGGCGGCTCAGCCCTCGGCGTCGGCCTCGTCCTCTTCGGTCGCGCCGAACTGTGCCAGAAACGCGACGATGTCGCGCGCGGTGTCCTCGGCCCGGACGCGGTGGGTCATGCCGCTGCGTGCGCGACGGTCGTCGAGCGTCTCGCGCAGGAACCCCTGCGGATCGAGGATGTAGGCCACGAGGGTGTCCTCGTCCCAGACCAGCCCTTCATCGCCGGCCTGCACGATCGCGTTCTGGTAGCGGAACCCCTCGACCGTGCCGGCGGTGCGCCCGACGATACCGTAGAGGTTCGGCCCCTGAATGCCCTGCCGGCCGGCCAGGGTCTCGCCATCCTCGTTCTGGACGACGTGGCAGGTCTGGCACTGCGAGAACTGCTGCTCACCGGCGGCCGG
>PUOA01000252.1 GCA_003551925.1 Paracoccaceae bacterium | reverse complement strand
TGTTCGGTCAGGATGGCGTAGATCACCAGCACGATCGACGGCGGGATCAGGATGCCCAGCGTCCCCCCCGCCGCCAGCGAGCCCGTCGCCAGCGCCCCCGAATAGCCATGCTTGCGCAACTCGGGCAGCGCCACGCGCCCCATGGTGGCGGCGGTGGCCAGCGACGAGCCGCAGATCGCCCCGAACCCGGCCGACGCCCCCACGCCCGCCATTGCCACGCCGCCGCGGCGGTGGCCCAGCCAGCCGGTCGCGGCGGTGAACAGCGCCTGCGACATGCCGCCCTTCATGGCGAAGGCACCCATCAGCAGGAACAGCGGCACCACCGACAGCGAATAGCTGGCGAAGGTGTCATAGGCGTGCTGCTTGAGTCCGGCCAGCACCGGCCCCCAGCGCCCGAGCACCACGTAGGAGCCGACGATGCCGCAGACCAGCATCGCCAGCCCGATGGGCATGCGCAGGAAGATCAGCACCAGCAGCAGCCCGAAGTGCCACGCCGCGATCTGCAGCCCCGAGAGCCCCTCGAACAGGCTTCGCCACCCGGCCAGCGCCGGGGCCAGCCCCTGCGCGAAGGCCCACCACAGCGCCAGCGGCACCAGCACCACGCCGAGCGCGGTCAGCGCCGCGCGCCGTGTGTCCATCTGCTGAAACACGCGCAGCGCGCCGAACAGCGCCACGATGACCGCGCCGCTCAGCGCGCCGATCGACAGGGGGGTCATGGCAAGGTGTCTCCCGGTTCGCCCGCTTCGAGCGCCTCGTTCAGGCTGCGCCAGGTGGTGTAGGCGCTGACCACGGCGAAGCTCCACAGCCCGACAAGCCCGCCCCAGTAGCCGTATTTCACGGGGATCTGCAGGATCAGCGTCGTCTCGCCGAAGCGGATGCGGTCGAGCAAGCCGCCATAATGCTGCTGTGCCAGCACCACCACCGCGACGGTCAGGATCAGGTTCATCACCATCGACAGCCACGCCATCGCGCGCTGGCCCGTCCAGGACACGAAGATGTCCACCGTGACGTGGCCGCGGTTGAACTGGCACCACGCCAGAAAGCAGAAGATCGCGAAGCCCGAGCCCATGGCGACGATCTCGAAATCGCCGGGGATGGGGCCGAGGCCGCTGAAGATTTCAAGCCCCGAACGCCGCAGGTAGCGCCCGATGATCGACAGCACCGCCACCGCCATGACCAGGGTCAGAACCACCCCGCCGAGCACGGCGAGCGCGGAGGTGAAGCGCCCGATCCAGAGGCCGAACCAGGCTTCGGCATCGGGCAGGATGGCGCGGGTTTCGCGCTCGGGGATGCGCGACGGGTCACGGTCGGTCATGTCGTGGGGCTCCGCAACGGATCGTCGGGATCGGGCCTGTCGGGGTTGAGCCTCGGGCGGGGGGCTTCAACGGGCTGGTGTGCGGGGGGGGCGGCAGGGCGGCAATGCCGTGGGGCGCGATGGCCGCGCCCCACTTTTTCGATGCAAGCTCGATGCAAGCTCGATGCCGCGTCCGGCGTGGCTCAGTCGGCGTCCTCGCCGTTTTCCATCGCCTCGAGTTCCTCGGCGACCAGCGCTTCGAGGTCCTCGATCAGGGCAGCCGCGTCGACGCCGCGCTCTTCCATCTCGGCGATCCAGCTTTCGCGCACCGACATCGAGGCCTCGATCCATTCGTCGAGCGCCTCACCCTCGATGGTGACGATCCGGTTGCCGCGCTCGACCGCCAGTTCGCGTGCCGGAGCGTCGCCTGCCTGCTGCGCCCGCCCGGCCCAGGCCGAGGTGTCGATGCCCGAATTGTTGTCGATCACCTGCCTGAGGTCATCGGGCAGCGCCTCGTAGCTGTCATGGTTCATCGCGAACATGAAGAAGGTGGTATAGAACGACCGGTCGCCGCCGAATTCGGTGTGGGTGTCGACCAGTTCGGGCACGCGCAGCGCGCGGGTGACTTCCCACGGGATCACGGCGCCTTCGACCACGTTGCGCGACAGCGCCTCGGGGACCTGCGGCACGGGCATGCCCACGGCGGTGCCGCCGAGGCTTTCGATCAGCCGCGTGATCAGCCGCGTGGGGCCGCGCACCGTGCGCCCTGACACGTCGGCCACGGTTTCGATGGCGGGTGCGTTGATGTGGAACTGCCCGGGCCCGTGCACGTGCAGCGCGATGGGCCGGATGTCGCCGAGCTCTTCCTGCATGTGCTTTTCATAGAAGCGCCATGCCGCGCGCGAGGTCGCCTCGGCGTCGCCGGCGATGAAGGGCAGATCGAAGATGTCCGAGATCGGGAACCGGCCCGGCGTGTAGGCCGGCAGCGTCCAGACGATGTCGACGATCCCGTCGCGTGCCTGGTCGATCAGTGTGGCCGGCGTGCCGCCAAGCTCCATCGCCGAATACATCTCGACCGCGATGCGGCCGTCGGATTCCTCCATCACCTTCTCGGCCCATGGCACGATGAAATCCGCCGGCACCGTGCCCGATGCGGGCAGGAACTGGTGAACGCGCAGCGTGACCTCCTGCGCGTGCAGCGCGCCGGGTGCGCTCAGCGCACCGAAAACGATCCCCCCGGCCAGGCCGGCGGCGACAAGTGACCTTCTGAACACGATGATCCCTCCCTTGTGTGTTCCGAATACCCGCCGCGCGGCGGGTCTAATTCGTCGCGTTTGCAACGATATTGAGCGCCCGACGCAAGTCAAGCTGTCTTTTCTCACATCCCCGCGCGACCGACCCCGCGGGGTCCGCCCGGGCGTTCATTCTCCTGTGTCGGGTTGGTCTGGGGGCCCGGCGATCAGCGCACGCAGCGCCGCTTCGAGCGCGCGCGCGGCCTCGGGTCCAAGATGGTCGCGCAACCCGCGATCATAGTCCAGCGCCGAGCGGCCAAGGGTCGCAAAGGCGCGCTGGCCGGCATCGGTGAGCGACAGATCCTCGCGCCGGCGATCGTGCTCGGAGCGGTGACGGCGCAGGAACCCCATTGCCTCGAGCCCCGCGACGGCGCGCGACACCCTGGTCTTTTCGGTGTGCGAGATCCGGCAGATGTCGGCGGCGCTCATGGCGCCGAACTTGCCCAGATTCGCCATCACCCGCCACTGGGTTCGCGTCATTCCGTATTCGGCGCGGTAGATCTGCCCGAAGGCCTTGCCGGTGGTCTCGGCCGCCTGGTTGAGCAGATACGGCAGGAACGCCTCCAGATCGAAGGGCGGGTGTGGTTCCTTCATGTCGCGCATGCCATCCTCCGCGCCAGCCTTGTGGCAGTGTGGCACAGCCGCGACGCGGTTGTCATCCGTCGTCGCGCGGTGCCGCGCGCGTTCAGCCGTCGCGCGGTGCCGCGCGCGTTCAGCCGTCAGGCTCGGCGCGATCGGGGTGCGCCGCCGCGATGGCGGGCACCGTCGCCAGCGCGGCGTCGATCGCGGTGATTCGCGGAAACTGGGTCAGGTCCACGCCCCAGCGCCGGGCGTTGTAGACCTGCGGGACGAGGCAGATATCGGCCAGCGTGACCGTGTCGCCGTGGCAGTGGCGCCCCGTCGCCGGGTGATCGAGCAGCGCCTCGAGCGCGGTGAAACCGGTGGTGATGTGATGGCCGATCCAGTCGGTCATGCCCGTCGCGCCGCCGGTGAGTTCCTTGACCTGCCGCGCGACGCGCAGGTTGCAGATCGGCTGGATCTCCATCGCGATGGCATGGGCGAGCGCGCGCACCCGGGCGCGGTCGGCCGGTGTGTCGGGCAGGAACCCCGCGCCGCGGGTTTCCGACAGGTATTCGATGATCGCAAGCGACTGCGTCAGCCGCACGCCGTCGATGTCCAGCACCGGCACCAGAAGTTGCGGGTTGCGGGCAAGGTGCGCGGGGTCGGCCTGCGCGCCGCTGGTCAGGTCGATCTGGCGGCGCTCGGCGTCGACGCCCGCCAGCGCCAGCGCGATCCGCACCCGGTAGGCCGAGGACGAGCGCCAGTAGTCCCAAAGCACGGCCTCGGCCATGATCCGCTCCCTGTCGTTCGATACGAGAGACAGGCTAGCCTTGACTTGGTTGCAATTGCAACCAATAATTCGGACGAGGAGATGGCGCCGGCGGGCCGCAACCTGACCCGCCCGGCCCCAGCAGCGGAGGTTCGACATGACGCGACACGACTTGCCCCGGGGCATGACCCGCGCCCCCACCGCAACCGGCACGCATGAAGGCTACATGCCCGGTTTCGGCAACGACTTCGAGACCGAGGCCCTGCCGGGCGCGCTGCCGCAGGGCCAGAACAGCCCGCAGAAATGCAATTACGGGCTCTATGCCGAGCAGCTGTCGGGGACCGCCTTTACCGCCCCGCGCGGGCAGAACGAGCGCACCTGGTGCTACCGCATCCGCCCGTCGGTCAAGCACACCGCGCGGTTCGCGGTGCGTGAGCTGCCGCACTGGGTCTCGGCGCCGCATGTGCGCGACGATGTGGTCAGCATGGGCCAGTTCCGCTGGGACCCGGTGCCGATGCCCGAGGGGGGCGCGGGGCTGACCTGGCTGTCGGGCATGCGCACCATGACCACCGCGGGCGACGTGCACACGCAGGTCGGCATGGCCGCGCATGTGTATCTGGTCACGCGCTCGATGGTGGACGAATACTTCTTTTCGGCTGACAGCGAGCTGCTGGTGGTTCCGCAGGAGGGGACGTTGCGCTTCTGCACCGAGCTCGGGGTGATCGACGTCGCCCCGCGCGAGATCGCGATCCTGCCGCGCGGGCTGGTCTACCGGGTCGAGCTTCTGGACGGCCCCGCGCGCGGCTTCGTGTGCGAGAATTACGGCCAGAAGTTCGATCTGCCCGGCCGCGGGCCGATCGGGGCCAACTGCATGGCCAACCCGCGCGATTTCAAGGCCCCGGTGGCGGCGTTCGAGGACCGCGAGGTGCCCTCGGGCGTGGTGGTCAAATGGGGCGGGCGGTTCTTCGAGACCGAAATCCCGCAATCGCCGCTCGATGTGGTGGCCTGGCACGGCAATTACGCGCCCTACAAGTATGACCTGCGCGCCTATTCGCCGGTGGGCGCGATCCTGTTCGACCACCCGGACCCGTCGATCTTTACCGTGCTGACCGCGCCCAGTGGCCAGGAGGGGACGGCGAACATCGATTTCGTGCTGTTCCGCGAGCGCTGGATGGTGGCCGAGCACAGCTTCCGCCCGCCCTGGTATCACAAGAACATCATGTCCGAACTGATGGGCAACATCCACGGCCAGTACGACGCCAAGCCCGAGGGCTTCGTGCCGGGGGGCATGAGCCTGCACAACATGATGCTGCCGCACGGGCCGGACCGGAACGCGTTCGAGGGGGCCTCGAACGCCGATCTGAAGCCCGAGAAGCTGGACAACACCATGCAGTTCATGTTCGAGACCCGCTTCCCGCAGCACCTGACGCGCTTCGCCGCCGAAGAGGCGCCGTTGCAGGACGATTACATCGACTGCTGGGACAGTCTGGAGAAGAAATTCGACGGCACCCCGGGGATCAAGTGAAGCCGAAATCCCGCAATCGCCGCTCGATGTGGTGGCCTGGCACGGCAATTACGCGCCCTACAAGTATGACCTG
>PUOA01000230.1 GCA_003551925.1 Paracoccaceae bacterium | reverse complement strand
CGCGCAGCCTGCCACGCCAGAGGCCGCGCAGCCCGCCACGCCACAGGCCGCGCAGCCCGCCACGCCACAGGCCGCGCAGCCTGCCACGCCACAGGCCGCGCAGCCTGCCACGCCAGAGGCCGCGCAGCCTGCCGAGGCCCTCGGACATGGCGGGCAGGGCGCGCGCGCATCTGACGATGCCGTGTCCGACAGCCGGAACGCGCCGTCCCACGCGGCGCACGCGGTGTCCGCAACAGCGCCCGCCAACGCGCCGGCGACGACCGCGCGGGCGACCGCGTTGCCCGACGCGCAGGCATCCTCCGGGCTTGACTCATCCTCCGGGCTTGACACATCCGGCGGCGAAGACACCTCAGGCAACGCTCTGGCGGGCGAACCCGACGCGTGGCCGGACGTCGACGAAAACCGCCTGGAAGCGGCCTTCCTCCAGCGTAGCGAACACACCGCGCAGACGCCGTCCCGCGTGCCCCAGGCTCAGCCGCGCCGGGTGGACCGGTTGGCAGACGATACGCCCACGCGTCGCACCCCCCTCGTCGGGCTGAGCATCTCCGAGCGGGTGTTGCTCGTCCTCGCGATCGTCATGCTTGTCGCCATGGCGTCCGGCGTCGCGCTGAACGCGCTGCTCGACTGAGCCGGGCGCCACACATCTGCGCCCCTGCGGTCTGCGGTCTTCGGTCTGCGGTCTGCGGTCTGCGGTCTGCGGTCTGCGGTCTGCGGTCTGCGAAATGCGCAAACCCGGCGCCAGCAATGCCGGCAAGGCACCCGAAGCAGCCCCCCCGCGCGCCGGGTCCGCACCCATATGCGCGGCCAAGGACGGGACCTTGAGCCGCGTGCGCGGCTCGGCTATGCCGGCGGCGACATGTCGGAGAGCCTGCGATGAGACCTCCCCGCGCGTGGCAGCGCATGCTGTCAGGCCGTCGGCTGGACCTTCTGGACCCCACGCCCGTCGATATCGAAATCGCGGACATCGCGCACGGGCTGGCCTTCGTTGCGCGCTGGAACGGGCAGACGCAGGGCGACTGGCCCTATTCGGTCGCCGAACACGCGCTGCTGGTCGAGGACCTGTTCAGCGCCGCCCCACGCGTGGGCGGCGACCCGCGCTGGCAACTCGCCGCGCTGCTGCATGATGCGCCCGAATACGTGATCGGTGACATGATCTCGCCGGTCAAGGCCGCGGTGGGCCCCGGTTACGCGGCGCTCGACAAACGGCTGTCGGCGGCCATTCACATCCGCTTCGGGCTGCCGGCGGTGCTGCCTGCGCCGGTCAAGGCGGCGATCAAGCGCGCCGACCGGGTTTCGGCCTGGCTCGAAGCGGTGCAGATCGCGGGCTTCACGTCGGCCGAGGCCGACCGTTTCTTCGGCCGCCCGCCCGCGGGGGCCACCGCCGGGCGCGTGATCGTCCCACGCCCCCCGCGCGAGGTGCGCGCAGCCTTTGTGGACCGCTTCGACGCCCTGATCGCGGCCATCGATGCGCGCGCGGCGGAACGCTGAAGGCCTACCAGGCGTCCGGCCCGCTCTGCGCGAAACGGTCGGCCAGGAAATCGATGAAGGTGCGCACCTTGGGTTGGGTAAAGCGCCCCGGAGGATAGACCGCATAGATGCCGCGCACCTCGCGCGGGAGGTCGGGCATCGCATCCTCGAGCCGCCCGCCCGCCATCGCCTTGGCATAGAGGAAGCTGGGCAGATACGCGATCCCCAGCCCCGACACCGCCGCGTTCAGCAGCGACTGGCCGTCATTCACCGTCAGGCAACCGCTGCTGCGGATCTGGCGCACCTCGCCCGAGGGCGCGGTGATCTTCCACGCGCTGCTGCCGGACTGCCCGGTGAAGTGCAGCAGCCGGTGCTGCGACAGATCGTCGATGCGGCGGGGCCGTCCGTGGCGTTCCAGATAGTCGGGCGCCGCGATCAGGCGCATCGTGGTTTCGCAGAACCGCCGCGCGCGCAGCGTGCTGTCCTCCAGATCGCCCACCCGGATCGCAAGGTCGAAGCCCTCGGAGATCAGCTCGACATAGCGGTTTTCCAGCTCGAGCTGCAGGCTGACTTCCGGATATGTCTCGAGGTATTCGCCCACGATCGGCGACAGTTGCGTGACGCCGAAATCGGTCGGCACGCTGACACGCAGAAGCCCGGTCGGTTCGGATTGCATCGCGGTGACCAGACTGTCGGCCTCGCCTGCGTCGTTGAGCACGCGCCGCGCCCGATCGTAGTAGATCACGCCGATATCGGTGGGGCTGACCCGCCGCGTCGTGCGGTTGAGCAGCCTTGCCCCGAGCCGGGCCTCAAGCGACGAGACGTGCTTGGAAACGGCCGATTTCGAGATCCCCATCTTGCGCGCGGCGTCGGTGAACCCTCCCTGGTCCACCACCGTGGCAAACGCCTCCATCTCTGTCAGTCGGTCCATGTTGCCAATCCATATGATTTCAAACCTTGTCGTGGATTGGTTCTGACCGCGAAATCCGGCAGGAATTGGGTGCGGGCGGGGCCGAATGGCGAAGTCTGGCACCCCCCGCGGTGACCGGCTTTGAAATTGCACCGCCCGGCGCGCTGGCGTAGCGTTCCGCGCGGGACGGATGCGAAGGACGGTGACCGCGTGCGGCAGTATATCCGGCGGATCCTCGGTGAAGGTGCGGACCTGCAGCCATCGGACGCGCCCGCGGCGCCGGTGCCGGTGTTGTGGCTGCTTGGCAAGACCGGGTCGGGGAAATCCTCGCTCATCGCCGCGCTCACCGGGGGCGCGGATATCGGCGACGGCTTCACGCCCTGCACGCAGACGGCGCAGGCCTTCGATTACCCGGCGGACCAGCCGGTGCTGCGGTTTCTGGACACGCGCGGGCTGGGCGAAGCCGGCTATGACCCGGCGCAGGATCTGACCGAGGCCGAACGCGGCAGCCACGCCGTGCTGGTTCTGGCGCGGCTCGACGACCCGGTGCAGGGCGCGGTGTCCGACGTGCTGGCCGAGTTGTGCGCGCGCAGGCCGCGGCTGGAGGTGCTGGTGGTGCACACCGGCGCCGATCTGTTGCGCGACGACGGCGCGCGGGCGCGGGCACGCGCCGCCACGCAGGCGCGGTTCGACACCGCCGCCGGGCGCGCGTTGCCGTCGGTCATGCTGGCGTTGGGCGAGGCGTCGACGCCCAGGGGGCTTGACGATTTGCGCGCGGCGCTGGCGCGGCTGCTGCCGTCGCTGTCGCTGCTGATGCAGCACGAGCGCGACAGCGACGACGAGGCCCGCCGCTTTGCCACGCTGCGCCCGATGGTGTTGTGGTATGCAGGCGCAGCCGCCGCCAGCGATGCGCCTCCGGGCATCGGCACGGTGACGGTGCCGGCGCTTCAGGGCGCCATGCTGCACCGGCTGGCGGCGCGCTACGGGCTGAGCTGGACACCGGCGCGGGCAGCGGCCTTCGCCACGGCGCTGGGAACGGGGCTGGTGCTGCGGCTGGCGCTGGGGCACGGGGCGCGGCAGGCGGCCAAGCTGGTGCCGGTGCTGGGGCAATCACTGGGTGCCGCGGCGGCAGCGGCGGTCAGCTTCGCAGCGACCTACGCGCTGGGTCGGGCCGGGGCGCTGTGGCTGCACCGCACCGCGCGGGGCGAACCGGTCTCGGCCGACGAGCTGCGGCGCAGCTACGCGCAGGCCTTCCGGAGGGCGCGCGATGGAGCTGACTGAGCGGCTGCGCCGGGTCTTCCTGCGCTGGGGACAGTTGGGGCTCGCGGGAGTGATGCTGCTGCCGCTGCTGGTGGCGGCAGGGCTGGGATTCGTCTGGCTGCACGAGCGCGGCTGGCTGCTGGTCTTCGTGCTGGGCAGCGTGGGGTTCGTGATCGGGTTCCGCGCGCTGCGCCTCGCGCTCCGGCTGTGGCAGGCGCGCAGGGCGGACGCGGGCGGGGACGAGGCGGCCTCGGCCACCGGCAGCGCCCATGCGGCGCAGGGCGCGCATGCCGCCCAGCCCCCCGATCCCGACTGGACCGCGAAGGAGGCCGACGCCTACCGGCGCGCCTGCGACCGGATCGCCGAGCGACTTGCGACGCCGCTGCCCTGGGACCGGATGCCCGCGGAAGCGCTGGCAGTGATCGAGACCGTCGCCGCCGATCTGTCACGCGGCGGGCGCGGTGCGCTGGACTTCACACTGCCCGAGGCGCTGCTGCTGATCGACCGCGTCGCGCTGCGCTACCGTGTCTTTCTGCGGCGTGCAGTGCCGTTTTCGGACCAGTTGTCGGTGTGGTCGCTGTGGTGGCTCTGGCAGCGGCGCGACACCGCGCAGGTGGCGTGGCGGTCGGGCTACGCCGTGTGGCGGGGAGTGCGGCTGGCGATCAACCCGGCGGTGGGCGTGCTGCGCGAGATCGAGCGCGTGGTGACCTCGGGGCTGCAGGTGCGGCTGGGCGATCAGATGCGCCGTGACGCGCAGGCGGTGCTGCTGGAGGAGGTGGCGCAGGCGGCGGTGGACCTCTATTCGGGGCGGTTGCGGTTTTCGGATGCCGAGCTTCTGGAGTTCCAGCTCGGCGCCGAGGCGCGCGACCGCGCGTTGCTGGCCCGCCCCGACGCGCCGCTGCGGATCGTTCTGGTGGGCCAGCTCAGCGCCGGCAAGTCGACGTTGGTAAACGCGCTGCGCGACCGCGACGCGGCGGAGACCGACATGGCGCCCACCACTGACGCGGTCGCGGTATACGAGATCACCATCGCAGGCACGCCGTGCCGGCTGCTGGACACGCCGGGGCTTGACGGGTCAGGCGCGGCGCAGGACCGGATGGTCGCGCAGATGCTGGGTGCGGATATCGTGCTGTGGGTGCTGCGCGCCAATCGCGGCGCGCGCGCACCCGACGTGGACATGATGGCCGCGTTCGACACGGCGCTGGCGCAGCAGCCCGCGCGGCGGCGCCCGCCGGTGATCGTGGTGGCGACGGGTGCGGACCTGCTGGTCGATGCTTGGCCATATGCCGAGAACCGGTTGCCGCAGCACGCGGCCGAGCGGATCGGCGCGGCAATGGCGGCGATCAACGCCGATCTGGGCGGCGCGTCGCCGATCCCGGTCTGCGCCGAACCACCGAGCTGGAACATCGACATGGTGCGCGATGCACTCGCCGCCGCACTGCCCGACGCGCTCATGGTGCAGCGCAACCGCACGCGGCTGGGCGCCGAGCGCGGCGGGCGGCAGCTGGGCGACAACCTGCGCCGCGCCGCGCGCGGTGCGCGCGCCGGGGTCCGCTACATGGGCGGGCGGTTGTGGCCCGGGAAGGACTGAGCGTGCTCAGTTGCTCGCTGGTTGCGAGGCGGTCGCCTTCTCGGCGGCGCGCTTGGTGGCCTGACGCTGCAGTTCCTGCCGGTAGAGCGCAAGGAAATCGACATTGTCGAGGTTCAGCGGCGGGTAGCCCCCGTCGCGGGTGACGTCGCTGATGATCCGGCGCGCGAAGGGGAACAGGATGCGCGGGCACTCGATCAGCAGATAGGGGTGGAGCTGTTCCTGCGGCACGCCCTCGATCAGGAACACCCCGGCGTAATCGAGCTCGACCATGAACAGCGTGCTGTCGTCGGTCTTGTTCTTCGACTCGATCTTGAACCGCGTGGTCACTTCGTAGTGGTTGTCGGTGTCGCGCTTCTTGGCGTCGAGGCTGACCTGCACCTTGATGTCGGGCTGCACGTTGGCACCGCTGATCGACTTCTGCGCGGCAATGTTCTCGAACGACAGGTCGCGGACATACTGGGACAGCACGCGGGTCTTCACCTGCGCGGCCTGTTGCTGAGGGGTTGCGGCCGCGCCGTTGCCGTTGCCGTTGGTGGACGTGTCGGTCATGGGGCTCTCCTGAAGGGCAGATTTGGCGCGGGTTCTAGCAGGTCACCCCGAGCGCCTCAATGCCGCTTTTCAGGAGGCCGCTTTTCAGGAGGCCGCTTTTCGGGGGGGCGCTTTTCAGGAGGCCAGCGGTCTTGCGTCAGCGGCGGGGCGCCGTCATCGCGCCAGGGGCTGTCGGGGCGGGGGTCGTGCACCTCGAACTCGCCGTCGATAACGTCTCCCGCCGCGCCGGGATGGCGCGCGCGACCCGTCGGCACGGGCACCAGAATGCGGCGCAGGAGCGCGCCGCGCAGGCCCGGGACCAGCAGAAAAAGCCCCATCGCGTCGGTGGCAAAACCGGGCGCGATCAGCAACAACCCGCCCACCATCCGCAACGCGCCATCGGCAAGCGGCGCGGCGGGGTCGCGCTCATGGTTCAGCGCCTGCTGCAGGTCGCCCAGGGTGCGGTTGCGCCCGGTGGCCAGCACCGCCAGCCCCAGCGCCGCCGCCGCCAGCACAAGCCCCAGCACCGGCCACAACCCCAGCCACCGCCCGACCTGCACGAAAAGTGCGATCTCGATCAGTGGCAGCAGGATGAATGCCAGAAGAAACCGCATGAAAACCTGTCCTTTCCCGTGTTGCGGGGCACAATTGGTGGACTCGCCCGTCCTGCCACCTTACATAGGGGCCAGACGTGAAAACCGCACCCCTCCCCGACAGAGGAAACAATGGACCCTGCCGTGCTCCAGCTTCTTGTCCTCGCAGGCATTGCCGTCTTCCTGATCTTGCGCCTGCGCAGCGTGCTCGGGTCGCGCGATGGCTACGAAAAACCGCCCGTTCAGGGCCCCGCCGCCCAGGGCGACAGCGCCCCGCAACGCCGCTTCGAAGTGATCGAGGGCGGCCCCGACACCGACATCACCGACCATGTCACGGAAGGCAGTTCGTCGGCCAAGGCATTCGCCGAGATGAAGGCCGTGGACCCCGACTTCTCGGTCGGGGAGTTCCTCTCGGGCGCACGCGGCGCCTACGAAATGATCCTGATGGCGTTCGAGAACGGGGAGCTCGACCAGATCCTGCCATTCCTGTCGCGCGATGTGTTCGAATCCTTCGACGAGGTCGTGCAACTGCGCGAGCGCGAGCAACTGACGGTCGAGGCGAATTTCGTCGGCGTGCGTGAGGTCGAGGTGGTTGCGGCAAGCTACGACGACGACACCAGCGAGGCCGAAATCACCGTGCGCTTCGTGGGCGAGCTGACCTCGGTGGTGCGTGACGCCCGCGGCGAGGTGGTCGAAGGCGACCCCAACGCCATCAAGCGCCAGAAGGACATCTGGACCTTCGCGCGGAACATGCGCTCGGACAGCCCCAACTGGCAGCTGGTCGCCACCGGCGGCTGACACTGCGCAGCGGCCGATGCGTTCAGGGAGATGAGCCATGTCGCGGCGCCGTGGCCTGCACCCTGAAGAGCGCGCGCTCTGGGAGCAGGTGGCGCGCTCGGCAACGCCGATGCAAGGACGCGAGCGACCGCCGCCGCGGGCCACGCCTGCGCCTGCAAAACCCGCCGCGCCACCCACCACGGCAGCCGCCAAGGCACCCGCGGTCCTGCCGCCCGACTTCACACTCGGAAGCCGCGCGCGCGGGTCGCACAGCCTGGACCTTGCACGCCCGATCACCGAGGCCCTGCGCGAGGCGCCGGTCGCCATGGACCGCCGGCAGTTCCAGCGCATGAACCGTGGCAGGCTGGAGCCCGAAGCACGGCTCGACCTGCACGGCATGACGCTGGCGCGGGCGCGCGAGGCACTGACGGGGTTCATCGCAAGCGCGCGGGCGCGCGGGTTTCGGCTGGTGCTGGTCATCACCGGCAAGGGCCGCGACGCGCGCGACGACGGGCCGATCCCGCAGCGCCGCGGCGCGCTGCGCCACGAGGTCCCGCACTGGCTGCGTGCCGCGCCGCTGGGGCCTGCGGTGCTGGACATCCGCCCCGCGCACCGCAAACATGGCGGCGACGGTGCGCTTTATGTCTATCTGCGGCGACGGCGCTGAGGCGCTCAGCGGAACACCAGCAGCGCCGACAGCGCCAGCAGGCCCGCCATCGCGCGCATGAACAGTTGCCACCGGCGCGGCGTGCGCAGCAACCCGGTCAACAGCGCGCCGGCCGAGGCCCAGAACAGGCACACACCCAGATTGACGCTGGAGAATGCAACACCCAGCCGCGCGGCCTCGGCCACCGGGGGCATCCCCGCGCCGTAGCCCGCCGACGCCGCGAAGGCCACCGCCCAGACCTTGGGGTTGATCGCCTGGAACAACAGGGCCTGCGACAGGGTCATCGGCGCGCCGGTGTCCCGCAGCGCCGCGGCGGGGCCGCGCGTGGCCTGAAAATAGCTCCAGGCCATATACAGGATCCACGCCGCCGCCAGCGCACGCAACACGCCCCCCAGCACCGGGCTTGCCAGGATCAGCGCGCCCACGCCCAGCGCCGTCACCGCCCCGATCACCCCCACCCCCAGCACCACGCCCAGCAGATGCGGCAGCGTGGCCGCGAACCCGAAACGCGCCCCCGACGCCGTCAGCATGATCACGTTGGGGCCAGGCGAAAACAGCCCGACGAACACAAACCCCCAGAGCAGCGGATCGAAGAACATGCGGTGCGGTCCTCGTCGGGCGCGACGGTGCCCTTGCGCGGTCCAAGACCGCCGCGGCGCGCGGGGCGCAAGCGCAGCAGCGCAGGCGCGCGCGGGCCTGTCACCCGGAAACCACAACCCGCCCCGGCCACCCGGCGGGACGCCTACTGCCGCGCGGCGCGGCTGAGCGACACGAAACGGCGCGTGTAGAACTCGGCCATCAGCCCGATCACCAGCACCACGACCGCAAAGGTGACCGGATAGGTCAGCGACGAATTGAACGGGTTGTAGTTGATGAAGGTGAATCCCCGCGCCTGATCGATGATGTGGAACAGCGGGTTCCAGCTGAAATAGGGCAGCACGCTGGCCGGCAGCACATTCGCCACGAACATCTTGCCCGAGGCGAACATGTTGAACCGCGTGTAGATCTGGTTGGTCAGCTTGACCGCGTTGGGCGCCCAGGGCTTGATCGCCACCAGCACCAGCCCCAGCCCGACCCCCGCCACCCATGCCAGCAGCAGCATCGCGAAGGCAGCGGCGGGCTGGTGCACCTCGAGCGGGGTCCAGATCGCGTGATACAGGAACAGCACCGTCAGCAGCGACAGGACCTGCACGTAAAGCTCGCCCAGCGCCGCCCCGCCCATCGAGATCAGCGGCGTCATCGGCGCGTGCTTCATCATCGCCGAGGATGGCCCCTCGGCGCCCACCACCGCCCCCAGCGCCTTGACGTGGCACATGAACAGGAACACGCCGGTCATCAGATACAGCAGGAAATCCCCGCGCAGCCCGGCGCTGCGCAGCCCGAAGAACGCGAACACCACATAGAACACCAGCACCAGCGCCAGCGTCTGCGCGATGTTGATCATCAAGCCGACAATGGCGTTGCCGTGGCTCTTGCGGATCGAGCGCACGGCCGCGTGATAGACCAGCTCGGCCATCGAAACAGCGCTGTAGAGCAAGGGGGTGCGGGCCTGCATGCGTCTCTTCCGATCCTGACCTGTCGTCCGCGCGCGCCTGCCGTGCAGTGCCCGGCTTCGCGCTTGCGCAGATCGCATCCGGAGCCTAGGCAAGAATGCGATCTCGCTCAACACTTCCACAGGAAATCGTCAGAAAAGGGGCAGGTTTCATGAATTTCGAGGCCATCGAGAGGGTCTTTCGCGCGCTCGCGCTGGAGGCTGGCGCGGCGATCATGAAGGTGCGCGCGCGCCGCGATCTGGGTGTCGAGACCAAATCCGACGACAGCCCGGTGACCGAGGCCGACCGCGCCGCCGACAAGATCATTGCCGATGGCCTCGCCGCGGCATTCCCCGAGCTTGCGGTGATCACCGAGGAGCGCGCCGACAGCCACGAAACGCGCGCCGCGCGGGTGGTGATCGTCGATCCGCTGGATGGCACGAAGGAATTCATCCGCGGGCGCAGCGATTTCACCGTGAACATCGCGCTGGTGCAGGACGGCGTGCCGATCCGCGGCGTGGTCTACGCCCCTGCCCGTGCGCGCATGTTCTACACCCGCGCCGACGGCAGCAGCGTCGAGGAATCCGGCCCCTTCGCCGACACCGCCGGGCCGCGCACCGCGCTGTGCGTGCGCCGCCCCGACAACGCCGCGCTGGTGGTCGTGGCGTCCAAATCGCACCGCGACCAGGCCACCGACGACTACATCGCGCGCTACGCGGTGGCCGACATGACCAGCGCCGGGTCGTCGCTGAAGTTCTGCCTTGTGGCCGCGGGCGAGGCCGACCTCTACCCCCGGCTGGGCCGCACGATGGAATGGGACACCGCAGCAGGGCACGCGGTGCTGAGCGGTGCCGGGGGACATGTCGTGCGCTTCGACGATCACACGCCGCTGCGCTATGGCAAACCCGGCGGCGAAAACCCGTTCTTCATCGCCCACGCGCCGGGCGTCACGCTGGTCCCGCCGCCCGGCTGACCGCCACCCGCCGGGTGCAAATCTGGCGGGCATGATGCCAAAATTTCACGCTTTCTTCACCAAGATGTCCGGAACCGCCGCGATTTCGCCCCGAGTGCAGGGCACTGCGTTGATCCACAGGCCGCGCGTGACAGGTTTGGTGCACGCACGAGAAAAGATGGCAGATCGAGGTGGAAATCCAGATGAAGCACAAGGTAACCAAGGCTGTTTTTCCCGTTGCCGGGATGGGCACACGTTTTCTTCCCGCGACCAAATCGGTCCCCAAGGAAATCATGACGCTCGTTGACCGTCCGCTGATCCAGTACGCGATCGACGAGGCGCGCGCTGCGGGGATCACCGAATTCATCTTCGTGACCTCGCGCGGCAAGAGCGCGCTCGAGGATTACTTCGACCACGCCCCCGAGCTGGAAGCCAGCCTCCGCGCCAAGGGCAAGACCGCGCTTCTGGACACGCTCCAGGCAACCAACATGGACAGCGGCGCGATCGCCTATGTCCGCCAGCACCAGGCGCTGGGGCTGGGGCACGCGGTGTGGTGCGCGCGGCACCTGATCGGCGACGAGCCTTTCGCGGTGCTGTTGCCCGACGACGTGATCGCAGCCGAAAAGCCCTGCCTGCAGCAGATGGTCGAGGCCTATTCCGAGACCGGCGGCAGCATGGTCGCCGCGATGGAGGTCGCCCCCGAAAAGGCAAGCGCCTATGGTGTGCTCGACGTGCATCCCGCGATCCGGTCGGTGCTCCCGGTAAGGGGGATGGTCGAGAAGCCCGCACCGGGCACCGCGCCGTCCAACCTCGCCGTGATCGGGCGCTACATCCTGTCGCCCGACGTGATGCGCCATCTTGACACGATCGACCCTGGCGCAGGTGGAGAGATCCAGTTGACCGACGCCATCGCAGCGCAGATTTCGCAGACCAACAACGTCTACGGATACCGCTTCGACGGCCAGCGCTTCGACTGCGGCTCGAAAGCCGGGTTCCTGCAGGCGACCGTTGCCTTCGGCCTCGCCCGCCCCGATCTGCGCGACGAACTCGGCGATTACCTGACCGACATGGTGGCGCTGCGGCAGGCTGCCGAGTGATCCATGAAGCCGGGCCGTCGGCAGCGCTGACGGCCCGTGCGGCACCGTCAGCGTGCAATCAGGGGCGCTGCAGGACCAACCGCTCGAAGCCCGGCGCGGCGTGATCGTCACCCGTGCTGACGAAACCCAGCGCGGTGAGCAGCCGGCGCGAGGCGTGGTTGTCCGCGTGGACCCGTGCGAATTGCCGTTCCAGCGCCGGCCACATGGCAAACCCCTGCGCCGAGAACCGCGCCACCACGCCGGCCGCGATCCCGCGCCCCCAATAGGCGCGGCCCAGCCAGTAGCCGAGTTCGGCCTCGGTCCGTGCGGTGTCGCCGGGGGCCACCGACAGCCGCACCTGCCCGGCAGGCTGTCCATCGACGATCACGGCGCGCACCACATGGTGGTCCGATGCGTTCGACAGCGCAATCAGCTCGGCCGCCAGCACATGATCCAGCGGCGCCGGGTATGGCTCGGGCAGAAAGCGCCAGACCTCGGGGTCATCGAGCAGCCCGACGAATGAATCGAGATCCGATGCCGCCCAAGGGCGCAGCGCGGCGGCCTCGGGCCGAGCGCCGTCGGTCGGACGCAGGACGGCCCAGCGATGGGCGACCGGATCCCATCCCTCGTCCGGGCGGTCCGGTGCCCTGTCGGTGTCGAACATGGTGTGCCCTCCACAGCAGAATCACGCGCGCGCGCGCATCATAACGGCGTTCGGCGCAGAGTGCCGCGGTCAGTTCGTTAACAAAGTGTTGACGCGCGGCCGCCCGCGGTGGCGACAGGCTCATCGCCCGCGCGCCCAGCCCTGCCCACGGCCCAGCCGGACGGCCATTGCAACGCCCGCATAGACGGCAAAGCCCACCGGATCGGCGCGCAGCAGGGGCAGCAGCGCCGCGCGGGGCTTGTCGTCGTTGCGCAACAGCTCGGGAAAGCGGCGCGCGATCTCGGCCACGCCCTGATCCTGACGCCGGCGCACGCGGACCAGCGCGCGGACGCCTTCGACCATGGGCCAGACATAGCCCGCGGGCACCTGCACGCGCTCGTGCGGCGCGAAGTGCAGCCGCACGAAGGTGTCGTCCGAGATGATGCGCGGGAACGCGTCCCAGCGCGCGCGCCCGGCGGCGTTGACGGCGAACAGCCCGTAGCCCGGCGCGGCGGTGCGGTTGAACGGCACCCGCGCCCAGACCCGCGCATAGGCGCGGGTCAGCGCCGAGCGCGCCGGGGCGATGCGCGGCGTGCCGCTGGCGTAGCGTGGCGCCGCGCCGTGCGACAGCACCGCGACAAGCTGCGCCAGAAGCGGCGGATCGACGCGCACATCGGCGTCCAGATAGGCGCGCTGCGCCAGCCGCGCCGCGGCGTCACCGGCGTTGAGCGCGGCGATCTTGTCGCCTTGCGCCAGTTCCAGCACCTGCAACCGCCAGCCGCGGGCGGCAAAGTCCGGCGCCAGCGCGCGGGCCTGCGCGGCGGTGTCGTCGGTGCAGCCATTGGCGATCACGATCCCCTCGACCGCGCCGCCGGTGGGCTCGGACGCCAGAAGCGCCCGCAGGCAGGGGCCGATATACGCGGCCTCGTTGCTGGCGGGGATCAGGACGCTGAGCCCGCCGGTCACGGTGCGACGGTGTCCGGATCGAAGGTGACAAGCGCCTCCCAGCGGGGGTTGTGGTCCTCCAGATGCCGGAGCGCGCCCCAGCTTCCCCAGCGGCTGGGCGGGGCGACATCGACGAAGGCGTTGAACAGATCGCCGCCCAGCGCATACCAGCCTTCCAGCAGCTCGCGGTAGAGCGCACCCATCTCCTCGGTATAGTTGAAATGGGTGAAGAACTCGGTCAGCGCCGCATCCTGTGTGCGCGCGCCCGATCCGACGACATGCGTGCCGCCCTCATACATGATCAGCGCAAGCCCCCAGCGCCGCGCCACCTGCGCGTGATGCGGGATGATCTCGGTCAGCTGGTGGTGGAGGCTGTTACGCGCCTCGCCGGTCACCGACCCGTCGCGCGCCTCCTGCGCGGCGAGCGCGACCGCGTGATCGAAACGGTGCGCGGCGACATGCGCCGCGCGCGCGTCCGCGGCCGCGGACGCATCGGTGTCGGTGTCGGTGTCCGCGTGGAGCGCCGCCGCCCCATCCTCGGCGCGCGCCAGAGAGTCGGCCAGCCAGCCATGCACCGCCGCGAGCTTGCTCTCGGCGCCGAGATTGCCGCTGAAATAGCCCGTGATGGCGTAGGCATCGAACAGGTCGGGCGGTGCGGGGTTGGTCGGGTCCTCGGCCTGCCACTGCGGGGCCAGCAGGTGCTCCTCAAGCCCCGGCCAGCCCGCCTGCGTCGACAGCACGCGCACCAGCCGGTGCGGCGCCTCGGCAAAGACCGCGTCCCAGATCATCACCATCTCGGCGGCGCGCTTGGCGTAGTATTCCATCCAGCGGTTTTCACCGCCCCAGCGCGCGCGGCCCTGCGCCTCGGCCCAGTGCGCCTGTGCGAACTGCCAGTTCCAGACCTCGTTCGACAGCTCGACATAGGCGGTCAGGTCCGGGTCCAGCCGGTCGCGCACCATCTCCGCATAGCGGCGCAGGAAATCGTCATCGGCCTTGTGCGGCAGCGTGAACCACGGATCGGCGCCGGTCTGGTTGGCAAGCGCGATCATAACCTCCAGCGGAACCCCGATGCGCGCCCAGGTGTAGTCGTCCATGCGCGGGCGGTCCTGCCACTGCGCGATGCGCGAATCGTTGGTCTCGGCCCAGTCCATGAAGCGCAGCGCGCGCGCGCCGTCGATGCGCGCCAGCCAGTCGGGGTTGAAGACCTCGCCGCGCTCATGCGCAGCGAGGTGGCGTTCCTTGACGATCTCGATGTTGCGCAGCGGGTCGTCGGGGTTGGTGCGCTCGATCGTCAGAAGCACCCCGCCTGGGCCGGGGGTGACATCGAAGGTGATGGTCCCCGCCGCGCGGCCGCGGCCGCGGATCACGTTCGACACCCGCCCCGAGACCGCCAGCCGCCCCTGCCCGTCATGGGTGACGCGGTAGCGCCCGGCAACCGCGCCGGTGTCTTCGGGCAGGTCGGTCAGCACCAGCGTCGCGATCCCGCTTGCCCCTTCGGGCAGTCGACGCACCCAGCCGTTTTCGTCCAGATAGCCGCCCGCTGCCAGATCGTCATGGCTCCATGCGCCCCAGGTTTCCGCAGTGTTGCCGATCCAGGGCCGGGCGCTGCGCATCAGGTTCAGGAACGGCAGCTGCGTGCTCCAGTCGTTGACCCCGTTCAGCCCGAAGGCAAGCCACGGGTCGGTGCCGGCCGCGGCGGGTGAGCGCGTGCCCTCGGCGCCCGCCGGACCCGCAAGCGCGAACACCACCGCCAGTGCGCCGAGCACCCTGCCTCGCATGCGCTGCGCTCCCTTGCGTTCAGCCAGTCTGCACCCCGGTCACACGATAGCGCGAAACGACATCGGCCACCACCGCCTGCATCAGCGCCGCCGCCTCGGCCGAGACCGCAGCGGCTGGGCTGCCATCGGCGCGCCGCAGCGCATGCGGCAGCCCGCGCGGGTCGATGTGATAGAGCACCGCGACATGCGTCAGCGCGACCAGATACGCCCCCGCGTCGTTGAGGTGGATCGGGTCCACCGCCCCGTCGGCACCGCGCGCGAAGAGGTCGGTGCGGTCGGTCATCCCCGCGACCCCGCCGCGGTCCTCGAGCGCGCGCACGAAGGCGGCCATGACACGCCCGGCGGGGATGACATGCACGGTGCCGACGCCCTCCTGCGCCATTGCCTGCGCCAGCAGCGTGCCCTCCCACAGCGCTTCGGGGTCGGTATCGAGCCGGTGCAGCCAGCCGTCGGGGTCGTCCAGCCGGTGCCAGGTCTCATACAGATACACACGCGTGTCGGGGTCCTTGGCGCGCGCCAGCCGCGCCCAGTTGGCCAGATGCGCGGGGCTGTCGAAATAGCGGATGGCGTCGCGCAGCTCGACCATCTCGGTCAGCACCAGCGCATCGACGCCGTCGGCCAGCGCGGCGCGGGGGTCGGCGTGGCGGGGGTGGTCGTTTTCTTCGACGAAGCCGGGGATCGGCTCGCCCTCGTCCCAGTGCTGGCGCAGCGCCGCACCCCAGCCGAGCTGGCTGCGGTGGTGGTGGGTTTCGAACCCCGCCGCGTGGGCAAGCTGTTCGACCATCGCCGGCATGTCGCGCCCGACAAGGCTGTGGCCGATGTGAAAGACCTCCATCCCCTGCGCGGGCGCCTCCAGCGGGGTGGCGAAGCGCGCGGCGCGCTCCTCGGTGCTCAGGCTCGCGGGGCGCGACAGCCACCACCACGCGCCCAGCGCCACCGCCACCACCGCGCCGCCTGCCACAAGGTATCGCATGAGGCTCCCTCCTGTCGCTTCGGCGCGCAGGCTAGCCGTCCGCCCGCGCGTCCGCCACCCCGCTGTGGCGCAGCACGGTCACATGCGTGTCACCATAGCGGCGCTGGTCGCACAGGCTGAAGCCCGCGGGCGCGGGCTGCGGGGCGCTTTCCTCCCACACCACCAGCGCGTCGCGGGTCAGCCAGCCGCCCGCGCGTGCGGCGGCGAGCGCCTGCGCGCCCAGGCCCTGCCCGTAGGGCGGGTCCAGAAACACCAGCCCGAACGCTGGCCCGCGATTCTCGCCCAGCCGCGTGGCGTCGCGGCGAAACAGCCTGGTGCAGCCCATCGCGCGCAGCCGGGCGATGTTCTCGCGGATCAGCGCGCGGGCGGCGGCGCCGTGATCGACGAAGGTCACCTGCGCGGCGCCGCGCGACAGCGCCTCCAGCCCCAGCGCGCCGGTGCCCGCGAACAGGTCGAGCACCCGCGCGCCGGTCAGCGGGTCGCCATACGCGCCGCCCGAGAGCATGTTGAACACCGCCTCGCGCACGCGGTCGGGGGTGGGGCGCAGATGCGCGCGCGGATCGCCCGCGCCGGGATCGGCCAGCCGCAGGCCCCGGTGCTGCCCGCCGATGATCCGCATCAGCGCAGCAGCGCCTTCAGGTCGGTGGCGGGGTCGGCGAGGATCGCCGGGTCGGGGCTGCGCCCGGCCTCCAGCAGCCGCTTGCCGACCATGTAGGCGCGCGGGTCGTTCATCGCGTCCACCGCCAGGAACCGCTCGCCGGCGAAATACCAGTGGCTGCGCCCTGCCCCCGCGCGCCGCACCACCAGCCGATCGTGCCCGGTGCCCAGCCCCGCGATCTGCAGCTTCATGTCGAACTGGTCCGACCAGAACCACGGCACCGGCGCATAGGAGGTGCCCGCGCCCAGCATGTTGGCGGCCACGCATTCGGCCTGGTCGATGGCGTTCTGCACGCTTTCCAGCCGCAGCCGTCCCCCCTGCGCGGGAAACGAGGCGCAATCGCCCGCCGCCCAGACTTGCGCGGCGCTGGTGCGGCCCTGGGCGTCGGTGGCGACGCCGTTGTCGATCGCCAGCCCCGCGTCGCGCGCCAGCGCCACATCGGGGTCCACGCCGATGCCGGTGATGACCACATCGGCCTCGATCACGCGCCCGTTCGCCAGTTCCGCCGCGCAGACGTGCCCCCCCTGCCCCTGCAACCGCGCCAGCGGCGCGGCCTCCAGCACCTCGACCCCGTGGCTGCGGTGCAGCGCGCGGACATGGTCCGAGGTCTCGGCCGCCGCCACGCGCTGCAGGATGCGCGGCGCGGCCTCGATCACCGTCACGGCCAGCCCGCGCTTGCGCGCCACCGCCGCGGCCTCGAGCCCGATATAGCCCCCGCCGACGATCACCGCACGCGCACCCGGCGCAATGGCCGGTGCCAGCGCGTCCACATCCGCAAGGCTGCGCACCACATGCACGCCCGCCAGATCGCCGCCCAGCGCCGCCGGAAGCCGGCGCGGCACCGCGCCGGTGGTCAGCGCCAGTTGCTCGTAGGGCAAGCTGCGATCCGCCAGATGCACCTGCCGCGCGGCAGGATCGATGGCGCGGACCCGCGCCCCGGTCAGCAGCGTGATGCCCTGTTCGGCGTAGAAACTCTCGGGCCGCAGGAACAGGCGTTCCAGCGGCATCTCGCCCAGAAGATAGGCCTTGGACAGCGGCGGGCGCTGATAGGGCGGCACCGGCTCGGCCCCGATCAGCGTCACCGGCCCGGCGTGTCCAAGCGCGCGCAGCTTCGCCACCAGCGCCGCGCCGGCCTGCCCCGCCCCGATCACCACGATCCCCGTCATTGCCTTGCGCCCCTCGATCTGCCGTCCACGTTCATGTCCCGGCTGGCAATCGCCAGCGCAGGGTTTATCTGCCTCGCATCTATCGTTTCAGTAACCGAGGGGAAAGACATGACGAAATCCGCTGGCGACACACTGCCCGAGGCAACCCTGCGCCGCATGGGCGCGGACGGCCCCGAGGAGCTGAGCGCCTCCGACCTGACACGCGGCCGCAAGGTGGTGATCTTTTCGGTCCCGGCGGCATTCTCGCCCACCTGCCAGGAGGCGCATGTCCCGGGCTTCATCGCCGCACACGACAAGCTTGCCGCCAAGGGCGTGGACGAGGTCATCTGCATCTCGGTCAACGACCCGTTCGTGATGAAGGCCTGGGCCGCCGCGACGGGCGCCGCCGACGCCGGGATCACCATGCTCGCCGACGCGGACGGCGCGTTCACCAAGGCGATGGGCATGGATTTCGACGCCCCGCCAGTGGGCTTCTACGGCCGCTCGAAGCGCTACGCGATGATCGTCGAGGACGGCAAGATCGCGCATATCGCTGCCGAAGAGTCCCCCGGCGTGTGCGAGGTGTCGAGCGCCGAGGCGATGCTCGAAAAGCTCTGAGCCCGGGCGCGGCAGAAACTTCGCCTTAATGGCTTGCCTTCGGCGGCGACACGAACATCTTATGGCGTCGGGGGGCATACGGCGGCATGCAGACTGACGGCTACGAGATCACCTCGATCGCTTCGCTGGAGGACATTCCCGCGTCCGACTGGGATGCCTGCGCCACCCCCGATGCCACCACCGGCCGCCCTGCCGATCCGTTCACCACCCACCGGTTCCTGAGCGCGCTCGAGCGCTCGGGGTCGGTGGGTCCGGGAACCGGCTGGGCACCGCACCATCTGATCGTGCGGCGTCACGGCCAGCCGGTGGCCGCCGCGCCGGTTTACGCCAAGGGCCACAGCCAGGGCGAATACATCTTCGACCACGCCTTCGCCGACGCCTGGATGCGCGCCGGGCGACAGTATTACCCCAAGCTGCAATGCGCGGTCCCCTTCACCCCTGCCACGGGGCGGCGGTTCCTGACCGCGCCGGGGTTCGAGGCCGAGGGCGAGACGCTGCTCGCCTCGGCGCTCGCACAGGTGACCGAACGCAACGGGCTGTCCTCGGCGCATGTCACCTTCTGCACCGAGGCCGAGGCCCGGCGCGGCGCCGAGGCCGGGTTCCTGCACCGCGTCACCGAGCAGTTCCACTGGCAAGACCAGGGCTATGGCGACTTCGACGGCTTTCTGGGTGCGCTGTCCTCGCGCAAGCGCAAGGCACTGCGCAAGGAGCGCGCCACCGCCAACGACTTCGGCGGCACCATCCACATGCTGACCGGCGATGCCATCGAACCCGCGCATTGGAGCGCGTTCTGGACCTTCTATCAGGACACCGGCGCGCGGAAATGGGGCCGTCCCTACCTGACGCGCGCCTTCTTCGACGAGGCGCAGGCGCATCTGCGCGACGACATCCTGCTGGTGATGGCCGAACGCGGCGGGCGCTGGGTGGCGGGCGCGCTGAACTTCATCGGCCGCGATACGCTGTTCGGGCGCTACTGGGGCTGCATCGAGGATCACCCCTGCCTGCATTTCGAACTGTGCTACTACCGCGCCATCGACTTCGCGCTGGAACACGGCATCCCTCGCGTCGAGGCCGGCGCGCAGGGGGCGCACAAGCTCGCGCGCGGCTACATGCCCACGCGGGTGCACTCGCTGCACCACTTCCCCGACCCGTCCTTTCGCGCCGCCGTCGCGCGCTACCTGCGCGGCGAGCGCGACGCGATGGAAAGCGAAATCGCGTTGTTGAGCGATTACGGACCGTTTCGCCGCGGCGCCCCGCCCCAGACAGAGGAGATCCGATCATGGCCGAGAAACTGACCGACCGCGCCGCGCTGGAGCCGCTGTTCGCCACCGGCTGGACCCTGACCGACGACCGCGACGCGATCACCAAGACCTTCATCTTCGCCAATTTCGTCGACGCCTTCGGCTGGATGTCGCGCGCCGCGCTCTGGGCCGAAAAGCTGGGCCACCACCCGGAATGGTTCAACGTCTACAAGACGGTCGAGGTCACGTTGACCACCCACGACGCCGGCGGGCTGTCCGAGCTTGATGTGAAGCTGGCGCAGAAGATGGACGCACTGGCGGGTTGACGGATGCGGCCGATGCGTCAACCGGCAGTCCGGACCACATGAGCGCGACGACGCGCGGCTTTCGGCCCTGACCGGCTCGAATAACGCGGTCAAGAGCGTCGGGGGCTTCCCTGGCGCTGCGCTGCTGGCGCTGGCCAGCTGGCTGGCCGTGAGGCGCCTCAGCGCCGCCTGAGCAGCGCCAGCGCCAGCAGCGTCAGCAGCCCGATCCCGGCAGTCAACCAGATCGCCTGCGCGCCCCACAGGGTGAGGGCCGCACCAAAGACCAGCGGGGCTGCGGCCTGAAGGATCCGCGCGGGCGCGTTCAGCCAGCCGATGCGCTGGCCGTATCCCGCCGGGCCGAACAGCGCCAGCGGCAGCGTGCCCTTGGCGATGGTCAGAATGCCATTGCCGGCCCCGTGCAGGAGGGCAAACACATAGGCCGCAGGCCCGCCGAAGCCGATCAGCGTCACCGCCGCGACCGGATGCGCCGCGGCCGCCATGCGCGCCGAGATCAGCGGGTGAAACCGCCGCATCAGCCCGAATTCCAGCGCCCGCGCGGCCACCTGTGCCGGGCCGATCAGCGCTCCTGCGGCAATCGCCATCGCGCTGCTGGCACCCGCCGCCTGCAACAGGCCGGGCAGATGCGCGGCCATGGCGGTGGCATTGAACCATGTGGCGGCAAAGACGAAGGCCAGCAACCAGAGCGCCAGCCGCGACGGGGGCGACGGGGGCGGGCCATCCACCTCCATATCGGCAGGCACGCGCGCTGTTGCCGTGCCGCTCGGCAGGCAGGCATTCAGCGGCAGCGCAACCACCAGATGGATCACCGCCCAGCCCAGACAGGCCTCGCGCCAGCCCCATGTCGCCAGCATCAGCGCCGAGAGCGGCCATCCCACAGTGCTGGCAAAGCCCGCGATCAGGGTGATGCCGGTGATCGGCCCGCGTGCCTTCGTGCCGTAGATGCCGGTCAGGGTGGCGAAACCGGCCTCATAGAGCCCGATTCCCATGCCCAGGCCCATCACCGCCCAGCCGGCGAACAGCATCACGGGCGTGGGGGCCGCGGCCAGCATCACCAGCCCGGTGGCAAAGACCAGGTTCGAGCCGATCAGCACACCGCGCCCGCCCGCGCCGTCGATCCGCGCCCCGGCCCAGGGGCCGACCATGGCAGAAACCACCATCGCCATCGAGAACGCGCCGAACACCCAGACCGGCGAGAGGCCCAGATCCTCGGCCATCGGCACGGCGAGGACCGCGGGGATGTAGTAGCTCGATGCCCAAGCGACAGTCAGCGAAGTGCCGAGTGCTGCGACAACGCCCGCGCGCCGGGTTGCGGGCAGCCGCGGGATCATGCCCGCGCCGTCACGCCAGCGCCACCCAGAGCTGGAACACCAGACCCGCGGCCAGCGCGCCGCCCAGCGACAGCGCGACATAGAGCGCAAAGACCGGCGGCCGCGCCAGCGCCCAGACCGCCATCGCCGCCGGGATCGAGGTCACGCCGCCCGCGATCAGAAACGCCATGCCCGCCCCCGGCGCCCTGCCCTGGCTGATCAGCCCGCCCACCAGCGGAAGTGCTGCATAGCCGTTCAGATAGGCCGGCACGCCGACCAGCGTCGCAGTGAAGATCGGCGCCAGTCCCGCACCGCCCAGTGTGGCGGTCACCGTCTCGGCCGGGATCCATGCCAGCATCAGGCTTTCGAGAACGAAGGCCAGCGTCAGCCATTTGGCCAGAAACAGCGTCGTGTTGAGGCCGGTCGCGGCGAATTTCGTTCGACGTTCGGG
>PUOA01000264.1 GCA_003551925.1 Paracoccaceae bacterium | reverse complement strand
TGTCAGCCTGCCAGTCGGCCAACCCGCGACCGGTGGCGCGCAGCACTTCCCAGGCGCGCTGCACGCGCGCGGGATTGGCGGTGTCGATCCGCGCTGCGGTCGCCGGGTCCAGATCGTTCACCAGAGCATCCAGCCCGGCCGTGGCCAGCCGCGCCGTGGCGGCCGCGCGCACCGCCGCCGGCACCGGCGGGATCGGCGCCAGCCCCTCGGTCAGCGCGGTGAAATACAGCCCCGTGCCGCCCACGATCACCGGGTTGGGGTGGTCAGCCAAAACCGCCCGAACATCGCGCAACCAGCGGCCGACCGAATACGCCGCGCGCCCGATATGACCATAAAGCAGGTGCGGCACCGTGGCGCAGTCCCGCGCATCGGGGCGCGCGGTCAGCACCCGCCACATGTCGTAGACCTGCAGCGCATCGGCGTTGACCACCGCGCGGCCCTGCGCGCGCGCCAGCGCCAGCGCGAGCGCGGACTTGCCGCTCGCGGTCGGCCCCGCCAGCAGCACCGGCGCACCCGGATCGGGCAGCGGCCCGGGCCATGAATCGGGCCAGCGATCGTCCATCCACATCCCTCCGCGACGGGCTTTGGCGTTGAACCGGGCGGGGTTTTCCGACATGTTCCGCAGCGAGTCCACCGCCCCGCACCAGAGGTCCCCCCGATGCCCGACACCGAGCCCAGCCCCGCCCCCGTCACCTATCGCCGGGTGCTGCTGAAGATCTCGGGCGAGGCGCTGATGGGCGATCAGGGCTACGGGCTGCACCCGCCCACCGTGGCGCGCATCGCCTCGGAAATCCAGTCGGTTCATGCGCTCGGCGTCGAAATCTGCATGGTGATCGGCGGCGGCAACATCTTTCGTGGGTTGCAGGGCAGCGCGCAGGGGATGGAGCGGACCACCGCCGACTACATGGGAATGCTGGCCACGGTGATGAACGCGCTGGCGATGCAATCCGCGCTCGAGGCGCTGGGCATCCACAGCCGCGTGATCTCGGCCATCCGCATGGACGAGGTCGCCGAGCCCTATATCCGCCGCCGCGCCGTGCGGCACCTGGAAAAGAAGCGCGTGTGCATCTTCGCCGCGGGCACCGGCAACCCGTATTTCACCACCGACACGGCGGCCACGCTGCGCGCCAACGAAATGGCCTGCGAGGCGATCTTCAAGGGCACCAAGGTCGACGGGGTCTACGACAAGGACCCGGAAAGGCACGCCGACGCGCGCCGCTATGGCGACATCACCTATGACGAGGTGCTGATGCGCAATCTCAAGGTCATGGACGCCAGCGCCATCGCGCTTGCCCGCGACAATAACCTGCCGATCATCGTGTTCTCGCTGGATGAACCCGGCGGGTTCTGCGGCATCCTGCGTGGCGAGGGCACCTATACCCGCGTGCACGGCTGATCGGCCACGTTTCGCGCGCATCCGCGCCGCACCGGTTCCATATTTCCGCGCCACGCGGTATAGCGTCGCTCAGGCGTGGGCAGACCCCAGAAAGATCAAGGGTGACAGGCATGTCAGACGAGCTGGAAATCGACATCGACGACCTCAAGCGCCGCATGGACGGGGCGATGGGCGCGCTGCGCAGCGAATTCGGGTCGCTGCGCACGGGGCGGGCCTCGGCCTCGATGCTGGACCCGGTGATGGTGGACGCCTACGGCGCGCCGACCCCGATCAACCAGGTGGGCACCGTCAACGTGCCCGAACCGCGCATGGTCACCATCAACGTCTGGGACAAGTCGCTGGTCGGCAAGGTTGAAAAGGCGATCCGCGAATCCGGGCTGGGGATCAACCCGCAGCTCAACGGCACCATCATCATGCTGCCGATCCCCGAGCTGAACGAGGAACGTCGCCGCGAGCTGACCCGCGTGGCCGCGCAATACGCCGAACACGCGCGCGTCGCGGTGCGCAACCTGCGGCGCGACGGGATGGACCAGCTCAAGAAGGCCAAGGCGGCCGGCATGAGCGAGGACGAGCAGAAGCTGTGGTCCGACGAGATCCAGGAGCTGACCGACAAGTATGTCGCGCTGATCGACAAGGCGCTGGAGACCAAGCAGGCGGAAATCATGCAGGTCTGACCGGCGTCGCCGCCGCGCAGCCCGGCAGGGAAAGGAACAGCATGGCAGATATGTCGCTCTGGCCGGATACGGGTCTGCACGTCGCGGTCATCATGGATGGCAACGGCCGCTGGGCGACGCAGCGCGGCTGGCCGCGGCTGGTGGGCCACCGCAAGGGCGCCGAGCGCGTGCGCGAGCTGGTTGCCGCGTCGCCGAAGCTGGGCATCCGCTACCTGACGCTGTACGCGTTCTCCACCGAAAACTGGAAGCGCTCGACCGAGGAGGTGCTCGGCCTGATGTCGCTGATGGGCCGCTACATCCGACGCGAAGCCTCGCGGATGAGCGACGAAGGCGTGCGGATGCGCTTCATCGGCGACCGCAGTCGGCTCGACCCCAAGCTGCAGAGGCTGTTCCGCTGGATCGAGGCGCAGACCGCGGGCAACGACCGGCTGCACCTGACCGTGGCGGTGAACTACGGCGGGCGCGACGAAATCATGCGCGCCACGCGCACGCTTGCGGCACAGGCCGCGGCGGGCGAGATCGACCCGGAGGCGATCACCGCAGCGCAGATCGACGCCGCACTTGACACCGCCCCCCTGCCCGACCCCGACCTGATCGTGCGCACCTCGGGCGAGACGCGGGTGTCCAACTTCCTGCTGTGGCAGGCGGCCTATGCCGAATACGAATTCACCCCGACGCTGTGGCCCGATTTCACGCCGGCGCATCTGGCGCAGATCCTCGACCGCTTCGACCTGCGCGAGCGTCGCTACGGCGGCGTTGCCCTGTGAACGCAGCCCCGCGCTTCGCGGACCTGGCCCCCCGCCTGGCCTCGGGGGGGGTGATGGCTGCGCTCGGCATCGCCGGGGTCTGGGCCGGGGGGCTGATCTTCGCGGTGATGGTCGCGGCGCTGTGCGGCGCGATGATGTGGGAGCTGATGCGCATGCTCCACCCCGCCCCGCCCGGCCACGCACTGGGCGAAGGGGTCGGCGCGGCGCTGTCGCTCCTGCTGGTGACGACGTTCCTCGACCCGCCGGCAGCGCTTGCGGTGATGCCCGTGCTGGCGGTGGCTTTGACGTGGCACGGGCCGCAACACCGGCCGGTGCGCACGGGCTACGCGGCGGTGATCCTGCTCGCCGGGCTGGGGCTGATCGTGCTGCGCGACAGCTATGGCTGGGAATGGGTGCTGTGGCTGGTGCTGGTGGTGATCGGCTCGGACGTGGCGGGGTATTTCGCGGGCCGGCTGATCGGCGGGCCGAAGCTGTGGCCGCGCGTGAGCCCCAAGAAGACATGGTCGGGCACCGTTGCCGGCTGGGCGGTGGCGTTGGGCATCGGCGCGGCGATGCTGGGGCCGCTGGGCGCCGGGCCGGGGTTGCTGGTGGCGTCGGTGCTGCTGTGCATGGCCGGACAGGCGGGCGACATCGCCGAAAGCGCCGTCAAGCGCATGGTCGGGGTCAAGGACAGCTCGACCCTGATCCCGGGGCATGGCGGCGCGCTGGACCGGTTCGACGCGATGATCGCCGCGGCGCTGATGGCGCTGCTGCTGGCCGCGGCCGGGGTGCTGGATTAGGTCCTTGGGCATGCGGCGGGTTTCCATCTTCGGCGCCACCGGCTCGATCGGCGAAAGCACGGTCGATCTGCTGATGCGGCGCGACGACATCGCGGTGGTGGCGCTCACCGGCGGGCGCAACGTGGCGCGGCTGGCCGAGCAGGCGCGCGCCTTGCGCGCCGAGGTCGCCGTGACCGCCTTCGACGAGTGCCTGGAGCCGCTGCGCGACGCGCTGGCCGGCACGGGGATCGAGGCTGCTGCCGGGACCGAGGCGGTGATCGAGGCCGCCTGCCGGCCCGCCGACTGGGTGATGTCGGCCATTGTCGGCGCGGCCGGGCTGGCGCCGGGGCTGCGCGCGCTTGAACGCGGGGCGACGCTGGCGCTGGCCAACAAGGAATCGCTGGTGACCGCCGGGCCGCTGATGATGGCCACCGCGCAAGCGCATGGCGGCACGCTGCTGCCCGTGGACAGCGAGCACTCGGCGGTGTTCCAGGCGCTGGTGGGCGAGGACATCGCAGCGGTGGAGCGCGTGGTCATCACCGCCTCGGGCGGGCCGTTCCGCGACTGGCCGGCGGACCGCATGGCGCGCGCCACGCTGGAAGAGGCGATGAACCACCCCAGCTGGTCGATGGGCCAGCGGATCACCATCGACAGCGCGTCCATGTTCAACAAGGCGCTGGAACTCATTGAAACGCATGAATTCTTCGGCATCCCGCCCGACCGGATCGAGGTGCTGGTCCACCCGCAATCGCTGGTCCACGCGCTGGTGGGCTTCGCCGATGGCGCGCTGATGGCGCATATCGGGCCGGCGGACATGCGCCACGCGATCGGCTATGCGCTCAACTGGCCCGCCCGCGCCGCGCTGCCGGTGGAGCGGCTGGATCTGGCGCGCATCGGCACGCTGAGCTTCGAGGCCCCCGACCCCGCCCGCTTCCCCGCGCTGCGGCTGGCGCGCGAGGTGATGCAGACCGGCGGCCACGCGGGGGCCGCGTTCAACGCCGCCAAGGAAACCGCGCTCGACGCTTTCATCGCCGGGCGGCTGCCCTTCGCCGCGATGGCCGAGGTGGTCGAGGCCACGCTGGAGCATCTTGCCGCGGACACCGGGCTTGAAGCGCCCGTGAAAAGCCTTGATACCGTGCAGGCCATGGACCAAATGGCACGGCAGGCGGCGGCCGGTCTGATCGCCGGACGACCCACCCCCTGACCCCGGGAGACTGGTTTGGATTTTCTGTCGCTGCTGCCCTCATTCGGTTCGTTCTTCTTCACGCTTGCCGCTTTCGTGGTGGCGCTGTCGGTGATCGTGGCGGTGCACGAATACGGCCATTACATCATCGGGCGGCTTTCGGGCATCCACGCCGAGGTGTTCTCGATCGGGTTCGGTCCGGTGCTGCTGAAGGGCACCGACCGGCGCGGGACGCAGTGGCAGATCGCGGCGCTGCCGCTGGGGGGCTACGTGAAATTCGCGGGCGACGCGGACGCGGCCTCGGCGCAGTCGGACGCCGACGCCGTGGCGGCGATGGATGCGCAGGCGCGGCGGCGGACCATGGCCGGCGCGCCGCTCTGGGCACGCAGCGCCACCGTGGCCGCGGGGCCGATGTTCAATTTCATCTTCGCGATCCTGGTCTTCGGCGCCTTCATGATGGTGCGCGGGGTGGCCACCGACGATCTGGTGGTGGGCGAGATCGCGCCCCTGCCCTCGGCCGGGATCGAGCTGCAGGCCGGCGATCGCATCCTCGCCATCGACGGCAACCGGACCGCCACGCTGACCGAGTTCTTCGCGACCACGGGCGACATCGACCCCGCGCCCACCGTCCCCTATCGCGTCGAACGCGGCGGGCAGGAACTGGAGATCGCCGGACCGTTTCCCCAGCCGCCGCTGATCGGCTCGGTCAGCCCGCAATCCGCTGCCCGCGCGGCCGGTCTGCG
>PUOA01000220.1 GCA_003551925.1 Paracoccaceae bacterium | reverse complement strand
CGGGCGGCCCTTCTCGTCGGTGATCTCGAAGGTCAGCTCGGCCTCAAAGACCGGGCCGGTGTAGTAGCCCAGGCCCCGGACCACCGAGGGGTCGATGATGATGCGGTCGGGGCCGTAGCCTTGCGCGTCTAGCAGCGCGGCGATGGTTTCCAGTTCGTCCACGCCCTCGGTCCCCAGCGCGGAGCCTGCGACCAGCGCGCGCAGATTGGCCACGGTCCCGGCGCCGGTTTCGGCGCGCGCGTCAAGGAACCCCATCACCACGTCGGCCTGCGCGTCGCCAAGCCCCGCGCCCCTGGTGAAGTCCCCGCTCTCGTCCTTGCGGCCCGCGCCCAGCAGCGCGCGCACGCCTTCGACCCCCAGCCGGTCGAGCTTGTCGATGGCGCGCAGCACGATCCCGCGTTCGGCCTCGAACCGTGTAGGGTCGGCGGGGTCGAGGATGCCTGCGACCTCCATCACCCCGTTCAGCACCTTGCGGTTGTTCACGCGGATCACGTAGTCGCCGCGCTCGATCCCCGCGGCCTCGAGCGCGTCGGCGAGCATGGCGCAGATCTCGGCGTCGGCGGCGACCGAGGGGGCGCCCACGGTGTCGGCGTCGCATTGATAGAACTGCCGGAACCGCCCCGGCCCGGGCTTTTCGTTGCGCCACACCGGACCCATCGCGTAGCGCCGGTAAGGGCTGGGCAGGTCGTTGCGATACTGCGCGGCGACGCGGGCCAGCGGCGCGGTCAGGTCGTAGCGCAGGGCAAGCCAGTCGCCGTCTTCTTCCCAGGCAAAGACGCCTTCGTTGGGGCGGTCGACGTCGGGGAGGAACTTGCCCAGCGCCTCGACCGTCTCGACCGCGCTGGTCTCGAGCGGGTCGAAGCCGTAGCGGCGATAGACCTCGGCGATGCGGCGCAGCATGTCGTCGCGCGCGGTAACGTCCGCGCCGAAGCTGTCCCGAAACCCCTTCGGCGTTGCGGCGCGCGGGCGCCGGGTTCCCTTGGCTTTGGCCATGATCGCGTCCGCCCCTGTTTTCCTGCGCGCCCGGCCTTAGCCCAAGGGGACAGGCTGGGCAAGGCTGCGGGGGGCGCAACGATGGCGCGCATCGCTCCGGATTGTTGCGCGCGCATGGCCGTTTCGCAAAGATGCCGCGCGCCGGACACGGCGCGCGCCACTGTCCCGGCCCGCGCGCGCCACAGTTCGCGGCCACACCGGCGGGATGGTGCGCTGCTTGAAAGAGCGGCTTATCTGGCCCACATACGACCGGACAGGCGGCGGACGGCACCGCCAATGGACTTCTCTGACAGAGGCGACACAATGAGCGAGACAGGTTTCAGCAGCTACCCGGTGCTTCCGCTGCGCGACATGGTGGTGTTTCCCCACATGATCGTGCCGCTGTTCGTGGGCCGCGACAAATCGGTGCGCGCGCTCGAAGCGGTGATGGCCGAGGAAAAGCAGATCCTGCTGACCGCGCAGAAGAACCACGCCGACGAGGACCCCGACACCGACGCGATCCACGCGGTGGGCGTGCTCGCCAACGTGCTGCAACTGCTCAAGCTGCCCGACGGCACCGTCAAGGTGCTGGTCGAGGGCCAGCGGCGCGTGCGCATCGCGGAGTATCTGGACAATGACGCGCATTTCGAGGCGCAGGTCGAGCTGCTGGAGCAGACCCCCGGCGACCCGTCGGCGGCGCGTGCGCTGACCCGCTCGGTCCGCGCCGAATTCGAGCGCTACGCCAAGATCCGCAAGAACATCCCCGAGGAGGCGCTGACCGCCATCGCCGAATGCGACGAGCCCGAGAAGCTGGCCGATCTGGCGGCGGGGCATCTGGGCGTCGACGTGGCCGAGAAGCAGAAGCTGCTGGAAACGCTGGACGTGGCCGCGCGGCTGGAAGCCGTCTATGGCATGATGCAGTCCGAAATGTCGGTGCTTCAGGTCGAGCGCAAGATCAAGACGCGCGTCAAGTCGCAGATGGAGAAGACGCAGCGCGAGTATTATCTGAATGAACAGATGAAGGCGATCCAGAAGGAGCTGGGCGAGGGCGAGGACGGCCAGTCCGAAGTCGCCGAGCTCGAAGCTCGCATCGCCGAGACCAGGCTGTCCAGGGAAGCCCGCACCAAGGCCGAAGCCGAGCTGAAGAAGCTCAAGACCATGTCGCCGATGTCGGCCGAGGCGACGGTGGTGCGCAATTACCTCGACTGGATGCTGTCGCTGCCCTGGGGCAAGAAAAGCCGCGTCAAGAAGGATCTGGGCCGCGCGCAGGAGATCCTCGACGCCGATCACTACAGCCTGGAAAAGGTCAAGGAACGCATCGTCGAATACCTGGCCGTGCAGGCGCGCAGCGCCAAGCTGAAGGGGCCGATCCTGTGCCTTGTGGGGCCGCCGGGGGTGGGCAAGACCTCGCTCGGGCGGTCGCTGGCGCGCGCCACGGGGCGCGAGTTCATCCGCATCAGCCTGGGCGGGGTGCGCGACGAATCCGAGATTCGCGGCCACCGGCGCACCTATATCGGGTCGATGCCGGGCAAGATCATCCAGTCGCTGAAGAAGGCCAGGACCACCAACCCGCTGATCCTGCTCGATGAGATCGACAAGATGGGGCAGGACTTCCGCGGCGACCCGGCCTCGGCGATGCTGGAGGTGCTGGACCCCGAACAGAACGCCACCTTCGTGGATCATTACCTCGAGGTCGAATACGATCTGTCCAACGTCATGTTCGTGACCACCGCGAACAGCTACAACATGCCCTCGCCGCTCCTGGACCGGATGGAGATCATCCCGCTGTCGGGCTACACCGAGGACGAGAAGCTGGAGATCGCGCGCCAGCACCTGCTGCCGAAGGTCATCAGGAACCACGGCCTGCGCAAGGGCGAGCTGACGCTTGGTGACGACGCGCTGCTGGAGGTCGTGCGCCGCTACACCCGCGAGGCCGGCGTGCGCAACCTGGAGCGCGAGCTTGCAAAGATCGCGCGCAAGGCGGTGACCCGGATCATCAAGAAGGAGGCCGAGCAGGTCGAGGTCACGGCCGAGACGCTGCCCGATTTCCTGGGCGTGCCGCGCCACAAGTTCGGGCTGGCCGAGGCCGAGCATCAGATCGGTGTCGCCACCGGGCTTGCCTGGACCTCGGTCGGCGGTGACCTGTTGCAGATCGAGGCGCTGCGCCTGCCCGGCAAGGGCCGGATGAAGACCACCGGCAAGCTCGGCGACGTGATGAAGGAATCGATCGACGCGGCAAGCTCGTTCGTGCGCTCCATCGCGCCGCAGATCGGGGTGAAGCCGCCGCGGTTCGAAGGCATGGACATCCACGTCCACGTCCCCGAAGGCGCGACGCCCAAGGACGGCCCCAGCGCGGGGGTGGCGATGGTCACCTCGATCGTGTCGGTGCTCACGCAGATCCCGGTGCGCAAGGATGTCGCGATGACCGGCGAGGTCACGCTGCGCGGCAACGTGCTCCAGATCGGCGGGCTGAAGGAAAAGCTGCTTGCGGCGCTGCGCGGCGGCATCACCACCGTGCTGATCCCCGAGGAGAACGCCAAGGACCTCCCCGAGATCCCGGACAACGTGAAGCAGGGGCTGACCATCATCCCCGTGGCGAATGTCCGCGACGTGCTGCGCCACGCGCTGGTGCACCAGCCCGAGCCCATCGACTGGGACGAAGAGGCCGAGGAAGCCGCCCGCCTTGCCCGGATCGCCGAGGGCGGCGCGGACCACGCGCAGGCCCGCGCGCACTGACCGACGCCCGATCGCGGCCCCGGCAGGCGATGCGCCGGGGCCGTGCGAAACCCGTCGCGCGATCCCCTCTTGCGCCCCCCGCGCGGGGTCGCTAGAAGCGCAGCCGGCAGGGGCGATTAGCTCAGTGGTAGAGCGCTTCGTTCACATCGAAGATGTCGGGAGTTCGAATCTCTCATCGCCCACCATCCCCCCCCGTGAGACGCTGATCGCGCAGCGGTCTATTCGCCATAGGGCAGCCAGACGGTCTTGAGCTGCGTTGCACGCAGTGCGAAGGCGCGGCCCTGGCCGTCGGGTCCGGTCCAGTCGCGGGCGGTCTCGGCTTCGGTCCAGGTCTGCTTGAGGTTCCCGGCGGCGGCCTCTTCCACCATCCGCGCGCCGTCGGCGGTGCCCACATACCACAGCGCGTCGACGTCGTCGTGCTCGGCAAGCGTGCGCGCCAGCGCATCGCGCGCGCCGGTGACGATGTTGATCACCCCGCCCGGCAGGTCCGAGGTGTCGAGCACCTGATAGAGGTCGCTCGCCGCCAGTGGCGCGGTCTGCGACGCGATCACCACCACGCGGTTGCCCATCGCCACCGCCGGCAGCACCAGCGACACCAGTCCCAGAAGCGGCGCGGCCACCGGGCAGGCGATGCCGAGCACGCCCAGCGGCGCGCGCAGGGTGATGGTCAGGTGCTTCGCCGCCGTCGAATGCACCCCGCCATCGACCTTGTCGGCCTGCGCGGCATACCAGAAGATGCGCCGGATCGCGGCGTCGACCTCGGCCCGCGCCGACGCGGCGCTCGCGCCCGCGGCCTGCAGCCGCGCGGCGAATTCGCCCGCGCGGGCGGACAGGTTCTCGGCCAGGTAGAACAGCACCTGCGCGCGGGCGTGGCCGGTCTGCGCGGCCCAGCCTGATGCCTTGCGCGCGGCCTCGACCGCGTTGCGGATGTCCTTGCGGTTGCCCAGCCCCGCCAGCCCGCCGCCCGCCACGGCGTAGGCGTGCCCGCCATCGGGGCGCAGCTGTCGCCCGCCGATATAGAGCTTCGCGGTGCGGTCGATCCCCGCGCCATCGCCCGCGCCGCCCGGCAGCGGGTCGGGGGCGGGGGGCGCGGCTTGGGCCTTCCGCGTGTGCTTCGGTGCGGGCTTGGGCGCGGGCGCGCGCAGATACGCGGCCATCCCCTCGCGCCCGCCTTCGCGCCCGAAGCCGCTCTCGCGCATGCCGCCGAAGGGCGCGGCGGCGTCGAACAGGTTCGCGCCGTTGATCCACACCACGCCGGCGCGCACCCGCGTGGCGATGTCCATCGCCAGCGACACGCTCTCGCTCCAGATCGAGGCGGCGAGGCCGTAGCGCGTGTTGTTGGCCAGCGCCACCGCGTCGTCGGGGGTGCGGAACGGGGTCAGCGTGACCACGGGGCCGAACACCTCTTCCTGCGCCAGCACCGAGGCCGGGTGCACCCCGGTGACCAGCGTCGGCGGGTAGAAGCAGCCATCGGCGGGCGCGCTGCCCTGCGTGAGCGTCGCGCCCTCGGCCACGCTCTGCGCGACCAGGTCGCGGATGCGGCCCAACTGCACCGGGTGGACGATGGCGCCGATGTCGGTGCATTTGTCCAGCGGATCGCCCGTGCGCAGCGTGGCCAGCCGCGCGCGCAGCAGCGCCTCGAACCGCTCGGCCACGGCCTCGGCGACAAGGATGCGCGTGCCCGCGCAGCAGACCTCGCCCTGGTTGAACCACACGCCATCGACCACGCCTTCGACCGCCGCGTCCAGATCGGCGTCGGCGAAGACGATGAAGGGCGACTTGCCGCCAAGCTCGAGCGTCAGCGCCTTGCCGGT
>PUOA01000167.1 GCA_003551925.1 Paracoccaceae bacterium | reverse complement strand
GCGACCGCGGCCGCCGCCGCGTCGGCCGTGGGCAGGTCGAACCGCTCCAGCCGCTTGCCGTCAAGCGTGGTGAGACGGGCCTCGAACGCCTCGCCCTCGGGCGTGGCGAGGGTGGCGGCGACCGACCAGTATTCCTGCGCCCGGAACGCCTCGATCTCCATCTCGCGCTCGACGATCAGGCGCAGGCAGACCGACTGCACGCGGCCCGCCGATTTCGCGCCCGGCAGCTTGCGCCACAGCACGGGGCTGAGGTTGAAGCCCACCAGATAGTCCAGCGCGCGGCGGGCCAGATAGGCGCGCACCAGCTCCATGTCGACCTCACGCGGGGCCTTCATCGCCTCGGACACGGCGGATTTGGTGATCGCGTTGAACACCACGCGCTTGACCGGGGTGTCCTTTTTCAGCGCGCGCGACTTTGCCAGCGCTTCGGTCAGGTGCCAGCTGATCGCCTCACCCTCGCGGTCGGGGTCGGTGGCGAGGATCAATTCGGGATCGTCCTTGAGCGCGTCGGAGATGGCGCGCAGATGCTTGCGCGAGTCGCTCGCAACCTCCCAGGTCATGGCAAAATCGTCGTCGGGCGCGACCGAGCCGTCCTTGGGCGGCAGATCGCGCACATGGCCGTAGGAGGCAAGCACGGTATAGCCCGCCCCCAGATACTTGTTGATCGTCTTGGCCTTGGCCGGAGATTCGACAACAACGACTGCCATGCACGTTCCTCGGAGTTCGCTGACGCCCGCGACCGGGCTTCCTGGGGGCCGAAATGTGGGCCGCGCCGGGGAATGTCAATCCGCGCCGCCCGCCACACCCCGCCGCGCGCCTGGCGCGGCGCCACGGTTTCCGGCGCCTTGCAGCGTGACCCTGAGGCGCCTTTCGGGATCCGCCGCGGGCGTGCGCGACCGGCGCGGCGCGTGCCTTCGGAGGTCGGAGCACAGGCGCGTCAGGCCAGGCTCAGGAGACCGCCGGGGTGGCGCAGGATGCGGCCATCGAGTTCGAGCGCGACAAGCTCTGGCAGGACCCGCGCTGCGGGTTGGGCCAGATCGCGGATCAGCTGATCCTCGGCCAGCGGGCTGGGGCCCAGGCGATCGAGGATACCGTCACGCAGCGCTGCATCCGGAGCGCTGCCGGCCACCACCTGCACCGGCGCGGCGACGGCGGGCGCCGGGCGCGGACCCTGCGATTCTGCGCCCGCGGGCGCCGGACCGTCACCGGAACGCGCCGGCCGAGCGGCGGCACCGTTGGGCGACGGGGTGACGGTGGTGCAGCGCCGCGACGCGGCAGGGCAGGCGCCCTCGCCGGCGCGCGGGGGTGTGGGGGGTGTGTCGGTCGCGGCGCCAGTGACCGGACGCGAAGCCGCTTCGGTGAGCCTGGGCGCAGCGTGGCCTGCGCCCCCGGGCGCGGTCGGGGAGCGATGGGTCACGGCGTCGGCGGGGTCTGCGCGGCGGGCAGCACGCGCCGGCGGACCCAGCGCGGTGAGCACATCCTCGGCGCCGCGAATCAACGTCGCCCCCTCACGGATCAGTCGATTGCAGCCTGCGGCGCGGCCATCGGCGGGGTGTCCCGGAACCGCCATGACCTCGCGCCCGAGGTCGAGCGCATCGGCGGCGGTGATGAGCGTGCCCGATTTCTCGGCCGCTTCCACCACCACCACGGCACGGGCGAGGCCCGCCACGATCCGGTTGCGCCGCGGGAAATGACGCGCTTGCGGGGCCATGCCCATCGGCTGCTCGGACAGCAGCGCGCCGGTCTCGGCGATCGCCTGATATAGTGCCGTGTTTTCCGTGGGATAGATCCGATCGACGCCGCCGGCCATGACTGCCACGGTGCCGGTGGGCAGCGCCGCCTTGTGCGCAGCGGCGTCCACGCCCCGCGCCAGCCCCGACACCACGGAAAAGCCCGCATGGCCCAGACCCTCGGCCAGCCGCCGCGCCATCCGCACCCCCAGGCTGGAAGCGTTGCGCGCCCCGACCAGCGCCACCGAATCGCAGCCGAGCAGCGCCGGGTCGCCCAGCAACCACAGAACCGGGGGCGGGTCGGGGATCGCGGCGAGCGCTTCGGGGTAATCGGGGTCGCCGTGGCAGAGCATGCGCGCGCCGCAGCGGCGCGCGGCGTCGAGTTCCGACTCCGCCCGCTCGGCCGGGCAGGGTCGGTAGCCGCGCACCCCTGCGGCACGCGCCACGTCGATCAGGGCGTCCAGCGCCGCGTCGGCGCAGCGGTGGTCATCCATCAGGCGGTGAAAGGTGCTGGCGCCCACGCGGGGCGAGCGAATGAGACGAAGCCACGACAGCCTGCCTTCTTCCGTGGTGGGTGGGGTGATGGGTGGGTGAGAAGAAAACAAGTCTTTCGCCATCGCCGCCTCGCCTCATTCACGAGTCACCATGACGCCAATTGGTTAACCGGCGGTAAACCGTGCCGGGCCGCGGCGAAAAAACCGTCAGGCGGCGCTGCCACCCACGGTCAGCCCGCCGATCAGCAGCGTCGGCTGACCCACGCCCACCGGGACCCATTGCCCTGCCTTGCCGCAATTGCCCATGCCGGGATCGAGCGCCATGTCGTTGCCGATGGCGCGGATCTGCTGCAGCGCGGTGGGACCGTCGCCGATCAGCGTGGCGCCCTTGACCGGCGCGCCGACCTTGCCGTTCTTCACGCGATACGCCTCGGTGCATGAAAACACGAACTTGCCGTTGGTGATGTCCACCTGGCCGCCGCCGAATCCCACCGCGTAGATGCCATCCTTGAGGTCCGCCAGAATCGCCTCCGGGGCGGCATCGCCGGCCAGCATGTAGGTGTTGGTCATCCGCGGCATGGGCACATGCGCATAGGATTCGCGCCGCCCGTTGCCGGTGGCGGGGACCCCCATCAGCCGCGCGTTCTGGCGGTCCTGCATGAAGCCGGTGAGCACGCCGTCCTCGATCAGCACGTTGCGCGCCGAGGGCGTGCCCTCGTCATCGATGTTGAGCGAGCCGCGCCGGTCGGGCAGCGTGCCGTCATCGAGCACCGTCACTCCCGGCGCTGCGACCTTTTGCCCCATCAGCCCGGCGAAGGCCGAGGATTTCTTGCGGTTGAAATCGCCCTCCAGCCCGTGGCCCACGGCCTCGTGCAGCAGGATGCCCGGCCAGCCGGGGCCAAGCACCACGTCGAGCACCCCGGCGGGCGCGGCCTCGGCGCGCAGGTTCACAAGCGCGATGCGCAGCGCCTCGCGCGCCACGCCTTGCCAGTGATCGGGCGTCATCAGCCCGGTGAGGGCGATGCGCCCGCCGCCCCCCGCGGTGCCCGATTCGCGCCGCCCGTCCTGCTCGACGATGACCGAGATGTTGAGCCGCGCCATGGGGCGCACGTCGCGCAGCCGATGGCCCTCGGGGCGCAGGATCTCGACCTCCTGCAACGACGCGGCAAGCGACGCGGTCACCTGCACCACGCGCGGATCGGCGCTGCGCAGGAAATCGTCGATCTCGCGCAACAGGCTGATCTTCTGCGCGAATTGGGCGTCGGCGATGGGATCGTGGTCGTGGTAGAGCCGCGCATTGGTGCCCGCCGGCGCATCGGCAAGCGTGCCGCCACCGTCTGCGACGGCAAGCCGCGCGGTCTCGGCGGCGCGGCGCAGCGCGGCCTCGGTCAGGTGGGTGGAATGCGCATAGCCCGACACCTCGCCGCGCACGGCGCGCAGCCCGAACCCTTCGGAGGCGTCGTAGCTTGCCGAGCGAATGCGCCCGTCATCGAGCATCAGCGCCTCGGACACGCGCCGTTCGAGGAACAGTTCGCCATCATCCGCCCCCGCGAGCGTGTCGCGCAGCAGGCGCAGGGACCGGCCTTCGTCAAGGCGGGTGTCGAACGGGCGAAAGGGGGCGTCGGTCATGATGTGGTGGCTCCTGCGACATCTCTGATGGCTGTCGTTGATCGGGATCAAACTGCGCGACCGGGTCGCGTCGGTTTTCCTTGTTCTGCACGGATGGATATGGTTTTACATCGGCAAAGCTCAAGCGGCAGTGCGGGTGCCGAGGTCTCTGCGCCCGCTCTGCATGCGATGGGATACAGCATCAGCGCGGCACGCAGACCGCGCATCGACAACGCGGCGCCGAAAGCCGCGCCAGCGACGGGAACCGAAGACACCATGCGACACGCCAACACCCTCCTGCGCCCTGCAATCGCCGCCGTCGCCGCGCTGGCCGCGATGCCGGCGCTGGCCGACGACCTGCTGCCCGAGCTTCCGGTGCGCGGCGCCCCTGCCCCCGGCGGCACGGCGCTGCAGACCCCCTATTCGGCGCTTGCGCGCGAGGTGGTGTTTCTGGACACCATGATGCTGTGGATCATCGTTCCGATCACGCTGTTCGTGACCGCGCTGCTGGGCTGGGTGATCTTCTTCTACAACCGCAAGGCCAACCCCGAGCCCGCGCGCTTCACGCACAACACGCCGCTGGAAATCACCTGGACCGTTGTGCCCGCGCTGATCCTGGTGTTGATCGGCATCTTCACCTTCCCCGCGCTGCGCCACCAGCAGGTGATGCCCGAGGCCGACGTGACCATCAAGACCACCGGCTACCAGTGGTACTGGGGCTATGAATACGTCGACCACGGCATCGAATTCTCGCAGTTCATGCTGCAGCGCGACGAGCTGGAAGACTACGGCTACGCGCAGGAACATTACCTGCTGGCCACCGACACCGCGATGGTGGTGCCCGTGGGCCGCAACATCGTGGTGCAGGTGACCGCCGCGGACGTGCTGCACGCCTGGACGATCCCCGCCTTCGGGGTCAAGCAGGACGCCGTGCCGGGACGGCTGGCCGAACTGTGGTTCAACGCCGAGGAGGAGGGCATCTATTTCGGCCAGTGCTCGGAGCTGTGCGGGATCAACCACGCCTACATGCCGATCACCGTCAAGGTGGTGAGCGAGGAGGAATACATCGCCTGGCTCGAGCGACAGGGGGCGGATTTCGCCGCCGCCCCGCCGCTGCCCGACCGCGACTGGCCCTTCGACGTGGCCGCCAGCGACTGACCCGGCCTGCCGCGTGACCCTGCCCCGCGGCTGGGCGCGCATGCCATTCCAGCCAACCGGACCCGAGCCAAGATGAGCGACACGCACGCCACCCTCTCTGCCCAGCCCGCCGAACCCGGCTTCGGCGATTACGTGGCGCTGCTCAAGCCGCGCGTGATGTCGCTGGTGGTGTTCACCGCGCTCACCGGGCTGCTGGTGGCGCCGGGCGGGCTGCACCCGGTCGAAATGCTTGCCGCGCTGGTGTTCATCGCGCTGGGCGCGGGGGCATCGGGGGCGCTGAACATGTGGTGGGACGCCGATATCGACCGCGTGATGCGGCGCACCGCGCGTCGCCCCATCCCGGCCGGCCGGATCGAACCGGGCGAGGCGCTGGGCCTTGGCCTCGCGCTGTCGGGGATCGCGGTGGTGATGATGGGGCTGGCCACCAACCTGCTGGCGGCGGGGCTGCTGGCCTTCACCATCTTCTTCTATGCGGTGATCTATTCGATGTGGCTGAAGCGGGCCACGCCGCAGAACATCGTCATCGGTGGCGCGGCGGGGGCGTTCCCG
>PUOA01000087.1 GCA_003551925.1 Paracoccaceae bacterium | reverse complement strand
TGCACTTCACTGCCATGCGCGACGCGCAGGCGGCGCTGCAGCGGCTGTGCGACCCGGCGGCGCAGGTGTCGGCGCATTATCTGATCGGGCGCGACGGCACGCTGTGGCAACTGGTGGACGAGGCCGCGCGCGCGTGGCACGCGGGAGCGGGCAGTTGGCGCGGGGCGGCGGATGTGAATTCGCGCTCCATCGGGATCGAGCTCGACAATCCCGGCACCGAGCCCTTCGCCGAGCCGCAGATGGCGCGGCTCGAGGCGGTGCTGGCCGCGGTGCTGGCCCGGTGGACGATCCCGCCGCGCCGGGTGATCGGTCATGCGTGCATGGCCCCCGAGCGCAAGGACGACCCAGGCCCGCGCTTCGACTGGGCGCGGCTGGCGCGGCAAGGGCTGGCGCTGGCGCCGCGGGCAGGCGTTGCGGTGCCCGAGAATGCGTCGTTTCCGCAGCTGCTGGACCGCATCGGCTACCCGCCCGCGGATGCGGACAAGCGCCTTGCAGCGTTTCGCGCGCGGTTCCGGCCCGCTGCGGCGCGCGCAAACACTGCCGCCGACGACAGCGACCGACGCCTTGCCGCGGCGGTGTTGGCGGCCGTCGGATGAGGGCTTGCCAAGGCACACCGAAGAGGCTCAGGTGACGGCATGAAACCGACGCTTGATTATCCGCCTGTCTGGTTGTTTGCCGGCATCGCGCTGGCCTGGGTCGCGGCGCGGATCGGCCCGGCGCCGCTGGGCGGCACGCCTGGGGCGCTGCTGGACGCGGCAAGCTGGGCGCTGATCGGCGCGGGCCTGGGGCTGATGGTGCTGGCCGCGCTCGAATTCCGCCGCCGCCGCACGACGATCATCCCCCACCGCACGCCCGACGCGCTGGTCACCGGCGGCGTATTCCGCGTCTCGCGCAACCCGATCTACCTGGCCGATGTGCTGATCCTGGCAGGCGTGGTGCTGGGCTGGCAGGCCTGGCTGGCGCTGCCGGCGATCCCGGCGCTGGCCTGGGTGCTGCAGCGCCGCTTCATCGCGCCCGAGGAAGCCCGCCTGCGCGCCGCCTTCGGTGCCGAAGCCGACGCCTGGTTCGCGCGCACGCGGCGCTGGATCTAGGCGGTTTTCAGCACCTCGCGATGCTCGTTGAAGCGCAGGTTGAAGAACGCTTCGGCGGCCTCGCGCTTGGGGTGGGTCAGGCCGTGGAGGAACCACAGCGCCTCGGGCTCCAGGGTGTAGGGGACGCTGGCCCAGACGCGCCTGGCCATGCGGGTGTCGAACTCGGCGCGCGCCTCGGCATGCATGTCGTCGAGCGACAGGCCGCAATGGGCAAACACGCGCGCGATCACCGCGTGCGGATCGGCGCGGATGTCTTCATAGCTCAGCACGAGGATGTCGTCGTAGTGCTTTGCCCAGCGCTGGAAATTGGCGACATACGAGCTTTGCGCCGCCACCCCCGCGCGCTTCAGGAGCGCCAGGAAGTCGGCATCGAAGCCCACCCGCAGCGCGTCGGCCGCGGCGTCGTCGCTGCGCCACTTGGTATGCATCCGGATCGCCGAGACCGCGCGCGCCAGCGGGTCGCGCAGCACGTAGATCACCCGCGCGCCGGGGTTGAGCGCCTTGCATTCGGCGATGTCGGGCTCGGGCAGGGTCGAATACTCGGGGGTGAAATCCATCGACAGCCTGGCCGGGTCTTTCGGGGTCATCAGCGCGCGATACCAGTCGACCCCGCGCTTGCGGTTCCAGTCCCAGAAATGCGCCTCCTTGTTGGTCGAGGTCACGGGGCGCGAATTCGGAAAGGAATGCGTGCGCGGATGCGCGTTCAGCACGTGGTGCAGCCAGCTGGTCGAGGCTTTCTGCGCCCCGATGCACAGGATGTCGGTGATGTTCTCACGCGTGGCGGCGGTGGCGGTCATGGGCGGGCCTCCTGCGGGGTCTCGGCCAGCGCGGCGAGGTCGGGGGGCAGACCCCAGCGCGCCTTGAACGCGTGCAGGTGGCGCTGGAGCGCACCCCCATCGCCCACCGTCTGCGCGGCGACGATGGCGCGGCGGCGGCGAAAGCGCGTCTCGCCCAGCCGCAGCGCGGCCTCGTGCGCGGTCAGGGCGCGCGCCGGTTCGCCCATGCGCAGCATCAGATCGCCCATCACCCGCAGCGCGTAGCCCGCAGTGTCGCGCCCCCCCGCGCCGGGGGCCATTGCGCGGCGCATCAGCCCGGGCCACGCGGCCTCGCAGATCGGGCGGGCGCGGGCGGTGCGGTTGAAGTCCAGCAGCAGCCGCAACGCCGCGGCGGTGTCGGCCAGGGGCGGCGCGCCGGGGCCGTCCAGCGTGTCGGCAAAGCGCGCGATGGCCATCTCGGCCACGGCAAAGGCGCGCAGGAAATCGAGATACACGAACAGATCGAGCGGCCGGCCCGGCGCGCCCGGATCGGGGTAGCTCGCGGGATCGGCCAGCGCCATCGGCGCGTGCAGCGCGGGCGCGGCGTCAAGGCGCGCGAGCGCCGCGCGGACGGCTTCGGGGTGGCGGCGCGCGCGCGCGTGATGCGCGGTGATCCGTCCCGCGGCGTCGGCGCTGGCGATGCACTCGAACCGGCTGCGGCGCTGGTCGGGCTCGGCCACGCGGTGGAACACGTCCACGCCGGCGTCGCCTTTCACCGCGAAGGGATCGATGCTGGCTGCGTCCATCGGCCCTGCCCTTTCAAAGGCGCTCTACCACGAAACCCGTGCAGCAGAAACGGAAATTCCGCGCCTGCCGGGGCAGGATCACCGAGAGTTTCGGCTCCGCCCGCGGGTCGAGCTGCGCGGCGTCGAAGCTCCGCGCCACATGCACGCCGGCTCCGGGCGGGCAGGAATGGACCTGCGCGTCCTCCAGCTTGTGAACGCCCTCCGATAGCCGCGACAGCGCGGTTTCGAACAGATACCCGTCGCACGACCACAGATGCAGATGGCAGCGCAGCCCCGCGCCGCCCTGCAGCAGATCCGCCAGATCGACCTCGACCGCGGCCCAGTCGCGGGTTTCGGGCAGTTGCAGTTCCAATCGCCCCTCGGGGGCCGAGAGGAAAAGCAGCCGGCCATCCTGCGCGAAGCCCTGCGACAGGCTGAACCGTCCGGCGAAGGGGTGCGCAGGGGCAATCGGAAAGGCGATCTGCTGCCCGTCCATCGCCGCCCACAGATCATAGGCCACCGCCCGCGCGTCCGGCGACGGTGCGTGTTCGGGTGCGCGGCCGGGGCGGGCAAGGCGGGCGCGCAGATCGGCGATTTCGCCGTCGATCTTGTTCCACAGCGCGCTGGTCTCGTTGTTGAGCTCGGTCAGAAGTTCGACCGCCATCGGGCGCAGGGCATCGGCCGACAGCGCCCCCGCGTCCCCGCAAGGCCGCGCGGGCCGCGCCATGTCGGCAAAGCGCCGCCAGTCGTAGGACGGGTTGTCGAGCGTGTTCAGCAGCCCGCTGCGCGCGCTGTCGGCGTGGCGTTCGACGCGGCGGTGGTGGAACGCCAGCGGCTGATCGAGGATCGCCACCCGCCACCGCGTCAGAAACCGGTTCAGGAAGGCGCGGTCCTCCATCACGTCGAACGCCTCGGGGAACCCGCCGGCATCGGCCACGGCGGCGCGTGCCATCATCCATTGCACCGGATAGAGGTCCTGGCGGTAGCAGGCATAGGCCAGCGGGCTGAGGAAGAACTCGGGCCGCTGGAACGCGCGCGGCAGCGTGTCCTCGCCCAGGCCCCGGATGCGAACGCCCCGCGCCGTCTCGACCAGCGTCTCGCGCATCGCGGTGACGCGCGCGGCGACGCCCCCCAGATCGGGCACCTGCGGCGCGGTCTCGGCCCAGAAGGCGGTCAGCGCCGCCATGAAGCCCGGCGCCCAGGTGTCGTCATCATCAAGGCAGGTGACGAAATCGGTGTCCAGCGCCGCCACACCGCGGTTGAACGCCGCTGCGCGCCCGACCCCGGGGTCCAGATGCAGCACGGTCAGCCTGGCGGCAGGCAATGGCGCGGTGTCGTCGTCATCCGGCGCCAGCACCGGGGCGAGTGCGCTGTCGAGCATCGCGCGGTCGCCGCCGTCATTGACCAGCACGATGTGCCAGTTGCGGTGCGTCTGCGCCTGCACCGAGGCCAGCGCGCGGGGCACGAAAACCGGGCGGTCGCGGGTGCGGATCACCACGCCCACCGATGTTTCCGCGCCTGTCATCATCGCCCTGCCCTCATGCGTTTCGCGCACCCTAAGCGCGCGGTGCGGCGAAAGAAAGGCCTTCTCAGCGCAGCGGGCCGGTCTGCCACAACCGCACCTTCAGGGGACCGTGCGGCACCCACGGCCCCGGTGCGCCGAAGGGCAGCGCGGTCGACGCCGCCAGCCCCGCATCCGAGCTCACCAGCCCCACGCGCCAGCCCGCGAAGCGCTCGGCCAGCACGCGCCCCAGCGCGCCGTAGACCGCGTGCAGCATGTGCCGCTTGCCGATACGCGCGCCATAGGGCGGGTTGACCATCACCAGCCCCGGCGGGCCTTCGGGGCGCGCGAGCGCGCTGACCGGCGCGGTGGTGAAGCGCGCCCAGGCGGCCACGCCCGCGGCTTCGGCGTTGGCCTGCGCCTGACGGGTCACGCCCGCGTCGCGGTCGGCACCGAAAAAGCGCTGCGCGGGCGGCGCGGCGGGGGGCAGCGCGGCGCGCAGCGCAGCCCAGCGGGCGCGATCGACGCCGGCCAGAGCCTCGAACGCGAAACGCCGGCTGCGGCCCGGAGCCAGCCCGGCAGCGATCTCGGCGGCCTCGATCACGAAGCTGCCCGAGCCGCACATCGGGTCCAGCACCGGTTCGCGCCCGTCATACCCGCAGGCGCGCAGGAACGCTGCCGCCATCGTCTCGCGCAGCGGCGCCTTGCCGATGGCGCGCTTGTGCCCGCGCCGGTGCAACGGCGCGCCCGAGGTATCGAGGCTGAGCGTGCAGAGGTCATCCTCGATCCGCACCAGCACGCGCAGTGCAGCGCCCGCCTGCCCTTCGCCGCTCTGCACCGGCGCGCCGGTGGCGGCGGTGATCGCATCGCCGACGCGCTGGGCCGCCGCTCCGGCGTGATAGATCCGCGATTTGCGGCAACTGGCATCGATCCGCACCGGCACGTCCGGGCGCAGCAGCGCCGCCCAGTCCACCCGCCGCGCGCGCTTGTCGAGCTGCGCCAGATGCAGCGCCCGGAACGCGGCCAGCCGCACCAGCACGCGGCTTGCCGTGCGCAGGTGCAGATTTGCGCGCATCACCGCCTCCCAGTCGCCGCCGAGCGCCACGCCCCCGGGGGTGACGGCAGCACCGTCGAAGCCCAGCGCGCGCGCCTCGGCCTGCAACTGCGGCTCCAGCCCCGGCAGCGCGGTCAGGAAGATGTCCAGGCTCGGCGTCACAGGTTGTCCAGCAGCGCCGGCAGCGCGCCGATATCGTCCAGCACATGATCCGCGTGCGGCGCCAGATCGGCGGCCGAGGCCATGCCCGTCAGCACCGCCACCGTGCGCATCCCCGCCGCGCGCCCGGCGTGCAGGTCATGGGTGCTGTCGCCGATCATCACCGTGGCCTCGGCCCGCACCGCGGCGACCTCGGCAAAGCCCAGCAGCATGTCGGGCGCGGGTTTCGG
>PUOA01000329.1 GCA_003551925.1 Paracoccaceae bacterium | reverse complement strand
GAGTCGTCGTAGAGGGGCAAATTCGGGGATATTGGGGCGTATTCCAGCGTAGCAGCATCCGCCGCCAACAGTTTGAAGATACACAAAAAATGCAAATAAATCAACACGCTAGATTATCCTGTGCGCCGATGATGGACTGGACCGACCGGCACTGCCGGTATTTCCACCGGCTGCTGTCCCGGCGGGCGCTGCTCTATACCGAAATGGTGACGGCGCCGGCACTGGTGCGTGGTGGTGCGCTGCATCTGCTCGACCATGACCCCGCCGAGCACCCGTTGGCGCTGCAACTGGGGGGATCGGACCCGGACGAGCTGGCCGACGCCACCGCGATGGGGGCACAGGCGGGATACGTGGAGGTGAACCTCAACTGCGGGTGCCCTTCGGACCGCGTGCAGTCGGGTTGCTTCGGCGCGGTGCTGATGCAGGACCCGGCGCTTGTGGCCCGGTGCGCCGAAGCGATGATCGCCGCCAGCCCCGCCGAGGTCACGGTCAAGTGCCGCATCGGCGTCGACGAGCAGGACCCGCGCGTTGCGCTGCCGCGGTTTCTGGACGCGGTCGCGGGCGCGGGGGTGCGCCGGGTGATCGTGCACGCGCGCAAGGCCTGGCTGCAGGGGCTGTCCCCGCGCGAGAACCGCGACGTTCCACCGCTGGATTATCCGCTGGTGCTGGCGATGGCGCGCGCCTACCCGCAGTTGCAGATCGTGCTCAACGGCGGCATCGACAGCCTTGATGCGGCCGAGGCGCTGCTGGCGCAGGGGATCGCGGGGGTGATGATCGGCCGGGCGGCGTATCAGCGGCCGGCGGACATCCTGTGCGGGGCCGATGCGCGGATCTTCGGGGTGCCGGGCGGGCTGGACCCAGTGGCGGCGGTGGCTGCGATGCGGCCCTACATCGCGCGCCATCTGGATCGGGGCGGGCGCCTCCATGCGGTCACGCGCCACATGCTGGGGCTGTTTGCGGGCCGCCCCGGAGCGCGTGGCTGGCGGCGTGTGCTCTCCGAGGGCGCAACGCGGCCGGGCGCGGGGCTCGAGGTTCTGGACGCGGCCCTGGTGCAGGTGGACCCTGAGGCAGGGGCGCAGCGCGCGGCCGCGCTCATTTCTTGACAAAAGTGATCGGGTATAGTAATGCGTCGCAGGGCCGATGGGCGTCGCTGCGCGCCACCGGCACGTTCCGTCACCGCCGTTCCGGCGATCCCGAGGCCCCATGAACACCCTGCCCAAGACCTTCAGCTTCAAGATGCCCGCCGAGGCGACACCGTTGGGATATCGGCCGCGACCCGCGCAGGTGCTGCTGGAGGTCTCGCGGCTGCGCAAGCGCTTTCCGCAGGGCGACACCCCGGCGGTGGAGCGGGTGGGATTCACGCTGGGCGAGGGGGAATTGCTGGCGCTGCTGGGGCCGTCGGGGTGCGGCAAGACGACGACCCTGCGCATGATCGGCGGGTTCGAGCACCCCGATGAGGGCACCATCACCCTGCGCAGGCGCGACATCACGCATCTGCCCCCGGAAGCGCGCGGCATCGGCTTCGTGTTCCAGGATTACGCGCTGTTTCCGCATCTCAACGTTCTGGACAATGTACGCTTCGGCCTGCGGCGGATGCCGCGCGCCGAGGCGAAGGCGAAGGCGCGCGAGATGCTGGGGATGGTGGGGCTGGCGGGGCTGGAGGGGCGCAAGCCCAGCGAGCTGTCGGGCGGGCAGCAGCAGCGCGTGGCACTGGCGCGCACGCTGGCGATGTCGCCGCCGCTGGTGCTGATGGACGAGCCGTTCTCGAACCTCGACGCCGCGATGCGGGTGGAGACGCGCCAGGAGGTGCGCAAGCTGATGAAGGCGGCGGGCTCGGCGGGGATTCTGGTCACGCATGATCAGGAAGAGGCGTTGGCCATCGCCGACCGGGTGGCGGTGATGGAGGCCGGCCGCGTGCTGCAGATCGGCACTCCCGACGAGATCTACCGCAATCCGGCGTCGGAATTCGTGGCCTCGTTCCTGGGGCGGTCGAACATCCTGACCGGCACCGCGAGCGGGCTGGAAGCGGCGACGCCCTTCGGCACGCTGCCGCTGTCGCGCGCGGCGAACGGTGCGGTCGCGCTGGCGGTGCGCCCCGAGCAGATCATGCTCGAGCCCGACCCCGAGGGCGCGGCCTCGGTCGTGGGGCGCGAGTTTCGCGGCCATGACCAGCTCTACTGGGTGCAGGAGGGGGAGCGCTGCATGCTGGTGATCTCGGGGCCCGGGGCGAGCATCGATATCGGCACCCGGGTTCGGCTGCGGATCTGCGATTGCGTCGTCCCGCTGGTCTGAGGCGGGGCGCAGGGGGCTGTCTGCCCCCTCTTGGGCCGCGGGCGCGGCCCAATTCACCCCCGAGGATATTTTGGTCAGGATGAAGGGTCAGCCGAGTTCGGCGATGAAGTCGGTGAGCGCCGCGGTGAAGGCGGCTGGATCCTCGACGCAGGGCAGGTGGCCGGTCCCGCGGAGCAGTTCGGTGCGCGCGTCGGGGATCAGCGCGAGGGTTTCGCGCACCAGATCGGGCGGGGTGGAGCCGTCGTGATCGCCGGCGATGCCAAGCGCGGGCAGCCGCAGCGCGGCGGTGGTGGTGTAGAAATCGGTGCCGGCGATGGCGGCACAGCAACCCGCGTAGCCTTCGGCCGGGGTGCGGGTCAGCATGTGGCGCCAGGCGGTGAGTTCGGGCGTGGCGCGGAAGCGCGGGGAGAACCAGCGTTCGAGCACCGCGTCGGCGAGCGCCGCGACCCCGTGCGCCTGGACCGTCTGGATGCGGTCGTGCCAGATCTCGGCGGTGCCGATGCGCGCGGCGGTGTTCGACAGCACCAGCGCGCGGATCAGGTCGGGGCGCTTGATCGCCAGGCCCTGCGCGACCATGCCGCCGATAGACAGCCCCACGAACACCGCGCGCCGCACGCCAAGATGGTCGAGCAACGCCTCGGTGTCGGCGACGAGTTGGCCCATGCTGTAAGGCGCCGGGGGCGCGTCCGAGAGCCCGTGGCCGCGGCGGTCGTAGCGGATCAGCCGCAGCCCCGGCGGCATCCGCGCGACCACCTTGTCCCAGAGCCGCAGGTCGGTCCCGAGCGAGTTTGAGAACACCACCGGCAGGCCGCTTTCGGGGCCGTCGATGCGGTAATGCAGCCGGGTGGTGCGAAGCTCGGCGATCTGCATGTCAGTCCTCCGTGTCCAGCGCGCGGGCGAACAGCGCGCGGTCGACATTGCCGCCCGAGGCGATGATCACCACCGGTCCGGGACGCAGCGTTGCGGGCTGGAAGAGCGCTGCGGCCAGGGCCACGGCGCCGCCCGGTTCGATCACCAGCTTGAGGTGCGCGGCAGCCGCGGCCATGGCGCGCAGGGTGTCGTGGTCGGCAACCGCGAGCCCCGGCCCGGCGAGGCGCTGCAGAACCGGCAGCGTCAGCAGGCCGGGGCGCGGGGTCAGGATGGCGTCGCACAGCGCGCTGGGGCCGGGGTTGGGGTGGTGGGGCTGCCCCGCGAGCGCGCGGGCGGTGTCATCGTGGCCCTCGGGCTCGACCGGGCGGACACGCAGCCCCGGCGCGCGGGCGTCAAGCGCCAGCGCCACACCCGCCGCAAGGCCGCCGCCGCCGCAGGGGACCAGCACCTCGGCCTGGTCGATGCCTTCGCTGGCCAGTTGTGCGGCGAGCTCCAGCCCGACGCTGCCCTGCCCGGCGATCACCTGCGGATCATCGTAGGGCCGGATCAGGGTCAGCCCGTCGCGTTTGATGATCCCGGCGGCGATGGCCTCGCGATCGTCATGGGCGCGGTCGTAGGGAATGAGCTCGGCGCCCAGCGCACGGGTCGCCGCGGTCTTGATGCGCGGGGCGTCTGCCGGCATCACGATTACCGCGCGCATCCCGTGGGCGCGCGCTGCTGCCGCCACCCCCTGCGCATGATTGCCCGAGGACCACGCGATCACGCCCCGCGCCCGCGCCGCCGGCGAGAGCGCCGAGACTGCCGCCCAGGCGCCGCGCAACTTGAAGCTGCCGGTGTGCTGCAGACACTCGGCCTTGACCAGCACCCGCCGCCTGGCCACGGCGTCGAGCGCGGGCGATGACAGCAGCGGCGTGCACCGGATATGGCCTGCAAGCCGCGCGGCGGCGGCGTCGAGCATCGCCACCGTCGGGGCGCGCGTGTCGGCGGCTACAGGCATTGGCCCAGGAACCGGTGCAGGACGCGCAGCGCCTCGGGTTCGTCCAGGAACGGGACATGGCCGCGATCGGGCACGTCGGCAAACAGCATGTCGGGGCGGCGGCGCAGCATCTCATCGGCGGTGGCCTGCGACAGCAGGTCGGAGCCCGCACCGCGGATCAGCGCGAGCGGCAGGTCGGCGCAGGCGTCGAACAACGCCCACAGATCGCCGGTATCGCCGGTCATCGCAGCCAGAAACGCCGTGCGCAGCGCCGGGTCATAGGTCAGCTGCAGGCCCTGGTCGGTCTGCCGGAAGCTGCGTTCGGCATGGGCAAACCAGCGCTCGGGGGGGACGTTGGCGAATCCGAGCGCGCCGCGTTCCAGCATGATTGCGGCGGCGGCGTGGCTGCGCGCATCGGGCGTCTGGCCGATATACCGCGCGATCCGCTCGAGCGAGGCACGCTCGATCACCGGCCCCACATCGTTGAGACAGATACCGCGCAGCCGCTCGGGGGCGGTGGCGCCCAGATAGAGCCCGATCAGCCCCCCGCGCGAGGTGCCCAGCAGCGCCGCGCGCTCCACGCCGAGATGATCCAGCAGCGCCAGCGCGTCGGCGGCCTCGGTCGGCACCGTGTAGGTGTCGGCACCGGTCCAGTCCGACCGTCCGCGCCCGCGATAATCCATGCGGATCATGCGCAGCGGGGGCAGGTGGGGCGCCACATCGTCGAAATCGCGCCCGTCGCGCGTCAGCCCGGCCAGGCACAGAAGTGCGATGCCGTGGCCGTCATCGGTGTAATGGATCCTTGCGCCATCGGGGGCGGTGAACTGGGGCATCGCGCTCTCCTGCTGGGCACAAACTCGCACAGCCGCGCGGCGGGGAAAAGGGTTTGCCGGGGGCGGGGTTTAACGATGCGCAGTTTCGCGCTATACTATCTTAAGTCGAGGAGCTACCCGCGCGCACGCGGCCTCCGTCAAGTCATCCCCAAAACGAAGGAATGCGCATGTCCCAGGTCAAACCGGGCAACAAGGTCCGTTTTCACTATACCGGCACGCTCGAGGACGGGTCGGTCTTCGACAGCTCCGACGGCCGCGAGCCGCTGGAATTCACCCTGGGGGAGGGCCAGATCATCCCGGGGCTGGAGCGCGCCATCGAGGGCATGGAGACGGGCGAGCAGAAGACCGTGACCATCGCCGCCGATGACGCCTATGGCCCCTATCAACCGCAGGGTCGACAGGGTGTGCCGCGTGACCAGATCCCCGATCACATCCCGCTCGACATCGGAACGCGGCTGCAGGTGCAGACCCCCGACGGGCAGCCGATGCCGGTGACCGTGGCCGAGGTCAGCGACGAGGTCGTGGTGCTCGACGCCAACCACCCGCTGGCCGGCAAGGACCTGACCTTCGCGGTCGAGATCGTCGACGTCGGCTGACACGCATTGTGTCACCGCCTTGATCCCGATCAAGGCGGTGGCGCGCCCCGCCCGCTTTGCTGGGGTCGGCAAACGGGAGGATTTCCATGACCGACACCTCAGACCAGAGCCACACCGCGCGTGAGCGGCTGCGCGCGCGCCGCGCCGAGCTTGTGGCGCGCATGGACGAGGTCGAGCACGAGCTCGAATCGCACAACTCGCCCGACTGGGAAGACCGCGCCACCGAGCGCGAGGAGGACGAGGTGCTCGAAGGTCTGGGTCTGTCGGCGCAGGCCGAGTTGGCGCAGATCGACGCGGCGCTGGGGCGGGTCGATGCCGGCGAGTATGGCCTGTGCGTGCGCTGCGGCGCCGCGATCGCCCCGAAGCGGCTGGAGCTTCTGCCCGCGACACCGTTCTGCAGCGCCTGCGCAGGCTGAGCGCGCCCCCGGACACGAAAGCGCCCGCCACATGGGGCGGGCGCGTCGCAACCGGGATCGCGGTGTCGGCTCAGCGGCGGATGCCCAGCTTGCCGATCAGATCGCGGTAGCGTCCCTCGTCCTTGCCGCGCAGATAGTCCAGCAGCTTGCGCCGCGTTGCGACCAGCTTCAGCAGCCCACGGCGGGAATGATTGTCCTTCTTGTGGGTCTTGAAGTGCTCGGTCAGCGTGGCGATGCGCTTGGTCAGCACCGCGACCTGCACCTCGGGCGAGCCGGTGTCGCCGGGGGCACGGGCGAATTCGCCGATGATCTGCGTCTTTTCTTCGGGTGTGATCGACATCGGGGTCTCCTGTCATCTGAGGGGTGGGGCGCAGGCCGGGATGTCGTCCAGCAAGGCCCCCTGGAGGGGTCGGCCCCGTCGGAGGCCGAGCGCGCGGATACCCCGCCTGCGCGCGGATGACAACCCGCCGCAGCCCGCCGCGTCGGCGACGCATGCGCCCGGCGGCGTGCATTCGTTAACCAGCAACCGCGGAAGTGCTTCGCGTTGCTGCCGTTTCATGGCATCCTTGAGCATCTGTAGCCGCGCAGGGTTAACAAGATGTGGATGTTTCTGGGAATGATCGCGGCAATGTTCGCGGGGGGCATGTCGGATGCCTTCGTGTCGAACCGCGCCGATGCCTCGGGGGCCGATGATTCGCCCGAGGATGGCGACGACGACACCCGCGACGCGCCCGGAACAACCGGGCACGGCGATTTGCTCGCGGCCGCCTTCGCCCCGGAGCCTGCGGGCTTCATCGATGCACCGCTGCCCACCCCCGACCTCGACACCGACCTCGACACCGACCTCGACACCGACCTCGACACCGACATCAGCCCGGCGGACAGCGACGAGACCGATCTGCCGTGGGACCATCACCCCGATGACCAGCATCCGCTCGCCAACGGCATGCCCCCGCATGAAGGCGACGACGCCAGCTGGATCGACTGGTCGGGGGATGAGGGCGTGCACAGTTCGGACGCCTTCCCGCCCGACGACACACCGCCGCAGGGTGTGGCGCTTGAGGCCGGCGACGGCGGCGCGCTGCTCAACGGCTCGGACGGCGACGACACGCTGATCGGCGGCGTCGGAGCCGACACGCTCAATGGCGGGCTGGGTGACGACCATCTGAGCGCGGGCGCAGGTGGCGCTTCGCTCAACGGCGGCATGGGCGATGACACGCTGATCGGCGGCGCGGGCGACGATACGCTGGTCGGCGGCTGGGGTGACGACCTGCTGGTCGCGGGTGGCGGCAACAACGTGCTGATGGGCGGCGCCGGTGACGACACGCTGGTCGGCGCAGTGGACCCCGCGCAGGCGGGCGGGCAGAACTTCCTCAATGGCGGCGAGGGCGACGACCTGCTGATCCTGGGCGGCGGCGATGTGGGGCATGGTGGCTCGGGCGCGGACACGTTCAACCTGGGCGACTGGATCGCGCCGGGGACGCTGGCCACGATCATGGACTACACCCCCGGCGAGGATCAGATCGTGCTCAGCTACAACCCCGACATCCACCCCGACCCGGCGCTGAGCGTCACCGAGCACCCAGACAACCCGGCGGACGCGCTGATCGTGCTCGATGACGAGGTGATCGCGCATGTGCTGGGCGGGGCAGGGCTGGCGGCGCAGGACATCGTGCTGTCACCCGGCCATCCCGCGGCAATCGCCTGAGCCCCCGCCCGGCGGCGCGGCGGGTGGTCGCGGCGCGTGCAGAGCGCCGGAGCGCGCGGGTCAGAAATCCAGATCGGCGTAGTGCGGCGGCGGCGGCAGGCCGGGCAACTGGTCGGCCAGCAGCGGCCGGAAGGCCGGGCGCGACTTGATCTTCGCGTACCACTCGCGCACCGCGGCCGACCGGCTCCAGTCCACATCCGAGTTGTAATCCAGGCACGACAGATGCGCCGCGGCGGTGAAATCGGCGAGCGTCATGTCCTCGCCCGCCAGCCAGCGGCGACGCTCCAGCAGCCACCCCATGTAATCCAGGTGATACTTGATCTTGGATGAACCCGTCTTGATCGCGCGGCTGTCGGGGTAGCCCTGTCCCATCAGCTTCTTGTTGACGCGTTCGTAAAGCAGGTTCGCCGTCACCTCGTTGTGGAACTTGTCGTCGAACCACGCGCACAGGCGCCGCACCTCGAAGCGCGCGCGGGGATCGCGCGGCATCAGCGGCGGGTCGGGCAGGGTCTCGTCCAGATACTCGCAGATCGCCTGGCTTTCGGACAGCACGCGACCGTCATGGCGCAGCACCGGCACCTTGCCGGCCGGGTTGCGGCGCAGGAAATCCGGATTGGCCTCCCAGTAGCGTTCCTCGATCAGCTCCACCTCGATCCGCTTTTCTGCCAGCGTCAGGCGGACCTTGCGGCAAAACGGCGACAGGGGCACGTGATACAGGCGCGACATGGGCTCTCCGGTGGTGGTGCGGGGGCTTGCCTGTCTTGACGCCTGCGCGGGCGAAGTTCAACCGCCGAAGCACGCCGCGCGCCCGTCGCGCGCGATGGTCGCCGCCCCGTCCATGATCGACTGCGCGCGGCGGCGGACAAAATCGCTGGGGGCCGAGGCGCTGCGCATCTGCGGTGCGGGCAGCACGGCGGCAAGCCGCGCGGCCTGCTGCGCGCTCAGATCGGCGGCGGTGACGCCGAAATGATGCTGCGCGGCGGCTTCGATGCCGAATACGCCTTCGGCGAACTCGGCGACGTTCAGATAGACCTCGAGGATGCGGCGCTTGCTCCACAAGGCCTCGACCAGCAGCGTGATGCCCGATTCCAGCGCCTTGCGCGCCCAGTCGCGCCCGCCATGCCACAGAAACACGTTCTTCACCATCTGCTGGCTGATGGTCGAGGCCCCGCGCCGCCCGCCGCTTTCGATCACGGTGCGGATCTCGGCCATGTCGAAGCCCCAATGCGTGCAGAAGCGCGCGTCCTCGGCCGCGACGACCGATCGCCGCGCCACCGGGGCGATATCGTCGAGCGCGACCCATTGCCGTTCGATCCCGCCCAGGCGGCGGTGCTCCTGCCACATGTAGATCCCGCCCGGCGGCGGCGCCAGCATGTAGACGATCACCCAGCCCACGATCAGCAGGAACAGCGCCGAGACCGCGCGCAACAGCCACCAGCGCAGCGTCCTCAGCCCGTCGGCCAGACGGTCCAGAAAGCCGCGGTCGCGGCGGCGTTTGCGGGCAGGGCGGGGGCGAGCCATGCGCCTTGATGCGCATGAAAGCGCGGCGGGCGTCAAGTCACTTGTGGACGGTGCTCAGGCGCGGATGCTTTCGACAGTCAGCGACCCGTTGGTGTAGACGCAGATATCCGCGGCGATCGCCATCGCCTTGCGCGCGATGGCGTCGGCGGGCAGGTCCGTCTCCATCAACCCGCGCGCTGCGGCCAACGCGTATTGCCCGCCCGATCCGATGGCGGCCACGTCGTGTTCGGGTTCGAGCACGTCGCCTGCGCCGGTGATGACATACAGATCCCGCCCGTCGGTGACGATCAGCATCGCCTCGAGCTTTTGCAGGAACTTGTCGGTGCGCCAGTCCTTGGCCAGATCGACCGCCGCGCGTTGCAGTTGCCCGGGGCTGGCTTCAAGCTTCTTCTCCAGCCGCTCGAGCAGCGTGAACGCGTCCGCGGTCGAGCCCGCGAACCCCGCCAGCACCTCGTGCCCGCCGGGGGCGAGCCGGCGCACCTTGCGCGCCGTGCCCTTGATGACGGTCTGGCCCAGGCTCACCTGTCCGTCGCCCGCAACGACAACCTCGCCGCCGCGGCGCACGCCGATGATGGTGGTCCCGTGCCAGCCGGGAAAGGCGGTGTCGCTCACAGCGCGCCGTCGATCCAGCTTTGCAGCGCCGATTTGGGCGCCGCGCCGACCTTGTTGGACACCACCTCGCCGTTCTTGAACAGGAACAGCGCGGGGATGCCGCGGATGCCCATCTGCGCGGGCGTGCTGGGGTTTTCGTCGACGTTGACCTTCACGACCTTCACGCGCCCGGCGTAGTCGTCCGACAGCTCCTCGAGCGCGGGGCCGATCTGCTTGCACGGGCCGCACCATTCGGCCCAGAAATCGACCACGACGGGGATGTCGGACTGGCGCACTTCCTGGTCGAAGGTGGCGTCGGTTGCTGCGATGGTTGCCATTGGATGTCTCTCCGTTTGCTGGGTTGCGCCCTACGTATGGACCGCGCGTCAGCCGGTCAAGGGCGGCGCGGCGCGGGCCAGCGCGGCGGCGGTCAGCGGCGCGGGAAGCACCATCAGCCGCGGCGCGCGCGTCCACAGCAGCGCGCAGTCGACGGCGCGGCCGGGAAACACCGCCTCGAGCGCAGCGCGGTAGGCGCCCATCTGGCGCAGCAGCCCCTCGGGCGTGTCCTCGGGCGCAGGCGGGATCACGCGGTTGGACTTGTAGTCCACCGCCAGCACGCGGTCGGGCGCGATCACCAGCCGGTCGATGGTGCCCAGCAGGCGCTGGCCGTGCAGCTCGGCGGTGATGTCGACCTCGGCCAGCGTGCCGGGCGCGAAGAGATGCGACAGGCCCGGCTCGGCGAGGACACCTGCAGCCTCGGCCAGCAGCTCGGCCCAGTCCGCAGGCAGCCCGTCCTCGGTTGCGGCCAGCAGGTCCTGCGCGCGGGCGGCATGTTCGGACGCGGGCCAGAGCGGCAGGTGTTCGAGCAGCAGGTGCAGCGCGGTGCCCCGGCGGAGCGCGTCCGCGTCGGCGTCGCCATCCTCGCCCGCCAGCGCCTTCGCCCCGCCGAGGGCCGAGGGGCTGAGCAGCGCCGCAGCGCGGGCGGGCTCGGGCGCGGGGGCGCGCGCCCAGTCGGGCAGCGCGGGGCGCACGGGCTGGCGACGAGCGCCGGCGGTGGCCGTATCAGGCCAGTCACCGTGCTGGTGGCGCAGCCCCGGCCCGGTGGGGAAGTCCTGCGGGATGGGGCCGGCGGCCTCCACGCCCGCGCGGGCCCGGGCATGCCAGCAGGTGTCGTCATCGACCTCGCCCGCGGCGGCGACGATCAGCCAGGTCTCGGCCCGCGTCATGGCGACGTAGAGGAGCCGCGCGTCCTCCTCGGCAGATTGGTCGCGGGCGCGCGCGCGGGCGTCTTCCAGCACCTGCGGATTGGCGCCCGAGAGCTTCCAGCCCACCGCATCGCCCAGATCGAACAGTTCGCCCTCGCGCGGGGCGCGGCGCCTGGCGGTGTCGGGCAGGATCACCAGCGGCGCCTCCAGCCCCTTGGCGCCGTGCACGGTCATCACCCGGATGCGGCGGTCGGCGGTGTCAAGCTCGCGCTTGATCTCCACCGCGCCGCGGTCGAGCCAGCCCAGAAACCCCGTCAGGCTGGGGATCTCGGTGCGTTCATAGGCCAGCGCCTGCGCCAGCAGCGCGTCGATGCCGTCCTCGGCCTCGGCCCCCAGCCGGGCGAGCAGCCGGCGGCGGCCGTCATGGCGGATCAGCACGCGTTCGAGCAATTCATAGGGCCGCAGGAAGTCGGTGCTGTCCATCAGATCGCCCAGCATGGCGCGGGCGGGGGTGTCGGTGGCGCGCAGTTCGGCCCACAGGAAGCCGTCGCGGCCCTGGGCGAGATCGAGCAGCGCGCCCTCGGACCAGCCCATCAGCGGCGAGCGCAGCGCCGCGGCCAGCGACAGGTCATCCTCGGGGGTCGCCAGAACGCGCAGAAGCGCGGTCAGGTCGCGCACCGCCATTTCGCCGCCAAGCTGCAGCCGGTCGGCTCCGGCGATTGCGAGCCCCGCCGCCTTGCAGGCGCGGATGATCTCGTGAAACAGCGCCGAGCGGCGGCGCACCAGGATCAGCACGTCGCCTTCGTCCAGCACCCGCGCCCCGCCGCCCGGCGCGGGGATCGGCGTGCGCGCATCGATCAGCGCGCGCAGATGCGCGGCGATGGCGCGGGCCAGCGCGCGGGTGTGGTGCTCGTCGGGCAGGCGGTCCACCGGGTCGGACCAGTCGCCGGGGTCGGGGTCATCAATGGGCGCGATGGCCGGCCACAGGTCCACGCGCCCCGGCAGCGCGGGGTGAAAGGCGATGTGCTGCACATCGCCGCCCAGCCCCTGCGCGCGGCGGGCGTCAAAGGTCGCGTCCACCACCCGCAACACCGCGTCCGAGCTGCGGAACGAATGCGCCAGCTGCATCTGGTTGAGTCGCACCCCCACCGCCGCGAGCTGCGCGGCGAAGCGGGTGCGCATGTCCTCGAACACGCGCAGGTCGGCGCCCTGGAAGCTGTAGATCGATTGCTTCTTGTCGCCCACCACGAACAGGCTGCGCCGGTCGGGGTCGGTCCCGGCGGTGAATTCCTGCGCCAGAAGCTCGATCACTGCCCATTGCGCGGGCGCGGTGTCCTGCGCCTCGTCCACCAGCACGTGATCGACCCCGCCGTCGAGCTTGTAGAGCACCCATTGCGCCACCGACGGGTCCGACAGCAACCGCCGCGCGCCGGCGATCAGGTCGTCGAAGTCGAGCCACCCGCGCCGCGCCTTGGCCGCCGCATACGCCGGCACGAACACCGCCGCGAAGCCCGCCAGCGCCTGCGCGCGGTGCAGCGCGGCGAGGCCCAGCCGGCGCGAGCGCAACGCCTCGATCCGCCGCATCCAGCCGTGCAGCCGGTCCAGCAGCGCGCCCAGCGCGGGCTGCATGGCCTTGGTTGGCAGGCGGTCGGTCCTGGCGGCGTGGGGGGCTTTTGCGGTCTCACCATAGAGAAAGAGCCCCTCCAGACGTTCCAGCGCCGCGGGTGTTGCGCCCATCGCCGCAATTTCGCGCAGCGCGGTGGCGGTTTTCTGGTCGGTGGGTTTGCCACTGTCGAGCGCCTCGGCCACGGCAATGGCGAGCGCGGCCTCATCGCCGAGAAACGCCTCGGCCAGCAGCGCGTCGGTGTCGTAGCCGGGTGGCAGTTCGAACAGCGCCTCCAGCACGCCTGGTGCAGGTGGCTCGGCCAATGTGGCGGCATGGGCGCCGATGGCGGTCAGCAGCGGGTCGAGCTCGGCGCCGGTGAACTCGGTCAGCAGGCGTGCCAACGCGGCGTGATGCGCGCCTTCGGCGATGGTGTCCAGAACCTCGGCGCGCAGGGCCTGCGCGGCGCGGGCGTCGATCTCGGTGAACTGGGGCGTGACGCCGGCCTCGATGGGGAAGCGGCGCAGGAGGCCCGCGCAGAACGAGTGGATGGTCTGGATCTTCAGCCCGCCCGGGGTCTCGATCGCGCGGGCGAACAGCCGCCGCGCGCGGGCCAGCGCATCGGCGTCGGGGGTGGGCTCGCCGATCGCCGCCAGCGCGTCGGACAGCGCGGCGTCGGGCAGCATCGCCCAGCCGCCGAGCCGGTCGAACAGGCGGTTCTGCATCTCGGAGGCGGCGGCCTTGGTATAGGTCAGGCACAGCACCCGCTGCGGCGCGACCCCGTTCAGCAACAGCCGCGCCACCCGGTCGGTCAGCACCCGCGTCTTGCCCGAGCCCGCATTGGCCGACAGCCAGGTGCTGGCGAAGGGGTCGGCGGCGTCGACCTGGCGCTGGCTGGCCTCGTTGCGGATCATGGGTGCCGGCCCACCGGGGCGTGGTGGGGGGTGTCCTGCATCTGCCACTCGCCGAAGCGCGACAGGTGGTCGTAATCGCTGGCGTCAGTGTCGCGGAACAGCGCCCGGCGCGCCACGTAGCCGCGCGCGGGGTCGCGGTAGCCCGCGATCAGCCGTTCGAGGCCGGCGCGGGTCTCGGCGTTCACCTCGTCCGTGATCTCGGTGCTTTCGACCTTGGGCGAGGCGCCGAGGCCCACATAGCTGATCCGCGCGACCGGGGCGGCACCGGGCGGGGTGAAGCCACCGGCCTCGGCGATCAGCGCTTCCAGCAGCAGTTGCTTGTCGAAGTGCTTCTGCGCCTTTTTCGACGGTGGCGTGCCGGTCTTGTAGTCGAGGATGTGCAGCCGCCCTTCGGGCCACATGTCCACCCGGTCAGGCCGTGCGGTCAGCGTGAACCCCAGCCCCGGCAGCGCCAGTGCGCCCGCGCGTTCGATAAGCACCGGCGCGCCGGGCTGCGCGGCCTCGAACCGTGCGAACCAGTCGGCCACGCGGGCCAGCCGCGCGCGCCATTGCGCGCGGGCGGCGTGCCAGGGCACATGTCTGTCCAGCACCTCGTCGGCGCAGGCCATCAGCTGCGCGGCGGGGTCGTCGGCGGGGCCGGCGCGGGCATAGGCCTCAAGCACCCGGTGCAGGACCGTCCCGCGCAGCAGCGCATCGGGTTCAGGGCGCAGCGGGTCAAGCGCGCGCAGCTTCAGCACGTGGCGCGCATAGACGGCGTAGGGGTCGCGGATCAGCCGCGCGACCTGCGTGACCGGCAGTTCGGGCGGGCGCAGCGCCACCGGGGGCGCGGGGGCGGGGCGCGTGGCCGGGGCGCGGACACCCTCGGGGATGTGGTCCATGTCGGCCTCCACCGCCGCGGCCAGCGCGAGCCATTCGGCCCCACGCGCGCGCATCTCCTCCAGCGCGGCGGTGCCGCCGGTGTCGGGCAGCCCGGTCAGCAGGTTGGTCAGCCGGTTGAGCCAGCGCGAGGGAACGGTCTGCGCCTCGGCGTCGCGGATGGCGCGGGTCAGCACGACCTGCGGAGCGGCGATGGCCTGCTGGAAGTCGTGCGCCGACAGGCCCGTCTGACGCTCGGGCAGCAGCAGCCCCGCCTGCGCGCGCATGGGGCGGTTGAGCCACGGGTCGGGTGCCGGCGCGGGGGGCCAGACGCCGTCATTCAGCCCGCCGAGGATCACCAGATCGGCGCCTTGCACGCGCGCCTCCAGCGTGCCCCAGATCATCACGTCCGGATGCGCGGTGACGGGGTCGCGGACCTCGCGGCCCTGCACGATCGCGGTGACGAAGGGCAGGTAATCGGCGGGCGAGAGCGCGCCACCATGCCCGGCCTCGCGCGCCAGATCCTCCATCACCTGCCGCGCGGCGCGCCCGGGCTCGAGCTCCCACAGCGCGCCGGTGCCAGGGGCGTCCGCGCCGTGGGCGAGCGTTTCGGCCAGCGCGCGGTGCCGGGCGACAAGGTCGGCCAGCGGCTGCGGGGTGTCGTCGGGCGCGGACTCCAGCGCGCCTGCGAGCCAGTCGGCCCAGGCGGCGCACCCCTGCGCCGCGCCCCAGCCGCGCAGCAGCGCGGCGTCGGGGAAGGGCACGCCGCGGCGGCGCAGGTGCAACTCCAGATCGCGGCTGTGGCGCAGGTGGTCGCCGCGCCCCGGCCCGCTGTGCGTCAGCGGGTGCTTGAGCAGCGTGACCAGCGCCTCGGCGTCCACGCGCCCCGCCATCAGCGCCGCCACATGGCGCAGGAACCGCCCCGGCGCGCTGAGCGCGAGCGGCCGCCCGGCGCTGTCATCGGGCACGATCCGCCAGCGTTCCAGCGCCGCGGTGACCTGCCGCGCCAATCCCCGGTCGGGGGTGATGAGCGCGGCGCGCGCGCCGTCTTCGGCGGCCTTGCGCAGCCGCAGCGCGATGGCCAGCGCCTCGGCGCGCGGGGACGGCGCCTCGATCAGCGTCATGGCGGAGGTGGCGCGGTCGATGCCGCGCAGCGCCGGACCCTCGGCCATCCACTGGTCGGTCACCGGCGCGGGGCGCAGCGCGAGCGAGACGAGCGCGTTGCGGGCGGGCTCGGGCGCAGGGTCGGGGCGCCACGGGCGGATGTCCTGCGGGGTCAGCCCCAGCCGCGCCATCAGCGCGCGGTAGCGGTATTGCGGGTGATCCTCGGCCGCGAGCCCTTCGCCGCCGCGGTCCAGCGCGGCCCAGGCGGCGTCGGGCATGGTGTCGTCGAACCCCGGCAGCACCACCGCGCCCTGCGGCAGCCGCGCCACCGCCTCCATCAGCAGCGCCGTGGTCCCGCGCGAGCCGGTGGAGCCCGCCACCAGCACCGGATGATCGGGCGGCGCCTCGGCCCAACGCGCCGCCAGCGCCTCGATCACCCGGCGCGCGCGGGCCTCGGCCTCGGGCGCATCGCCGTCGGTGAACTGCGCCACCAGCCGCAGAAAGCGCAGCGAGCGTTCCCAGTGCCGCGCGTGGTGGCTGACATCGAGCGCTTCCAGCACCTGCGGCTCCACGCCTTCGCCCGCCATTTCGGCGCCCAGCCGTGCGAGGCTGTCGGCAAGGTCATAGATCGCCGCGCGCGGGGCAAGGCCGGGGTCCTGGCGCAGCAGCGCCTCGACCAGTTGGGCAAGCTGCAGCCGCCGCCGCAGGGGGGGCACGGGGGGCGGCAGGCCGGGCAGGGCGTGCGCCGTCCCGGGGTCGGTGACCAGCCGGATGCGGGGCAGCAGCCGCGCGCCCTGCTCGGACAGAAGCGCGGTGATGCGGCGCGCCATGCGACGGGTGTTGACGTAAAGCTCCACCCGCGCCAGTGCCTCGGGCGGTGCGCCTGCCATCCGGTCCAGCAGCCCTGCGACCAGCAGGCGCGGGAAGTCCGCGCCGGGAGGCAGCGCATGGACGCGCGGTGTCGGCGTGTCTGGAAACATCGTGGCTCCATCGCTTGGGCGGACAGCCTAGCCGCCGTGGCGGCGGGCGCAATCCCCGCTCAGGCCCAACCGCCGCGCGACATCAGGCCCAGCGCTTCCAGCTGCTGCCACCCGCCCGTGAGGCGCGTCGATTGCGGGCACCACAGATCGGGCGCGGCCATCACCGCGTCGTAGTAGTCGTCGAACACCGGCGCGTTGCCGAAATGCTGGCCGCGCGCCTTCTCGACCCGCGCGCGGTCCACCACCGAGGCCAGGAACTTGGTGTGCAACAGCGCGCCCGAAATCAGCTCGCCCCCGTCGCGCGCATAAATGCGGTTCAGCCGTCGCGGCAGGATCGAATGGCTGGAATTGACCCAGGCGCAATCGCGCCCCCAGCGCAGCAGCGGCAGTTTGGTCAGCGTCGGCGCCCGGTGCGGGGTGCCCGCAAAGAAGTGCCGCGCGCGCACGCCGCCTTGCATCAGCATGCAGTCCAGCAGCGGGTTGTGGCGGAGGGTGTAGTTGCCGGCGTCGAACCACTGCAGCACCTGCAGCGGGTCCTCGCCGGGCGCAACGGGGTGGGCATCCAGCGGGCCCTTCGGATACAGTTCCAGCAGCATCGCGGCCATCGAGGGCTGGGCCTCGGCGTCCAGCCACGCGGTCAGCGCGGGCAGCGGGCGGGTCTGCCAGTGCGGATAGATCAGCAGCTCGTCGGCATCGGCGACCACGCACCAGTGCCCGACCGCGTGGCGCAGCATCAGCCAGTTCAGCCAGTCCACCCCGAAGCGCGAGGCCTTGTAGCTGTGCGCCGTCCCCCAGACCGAGGCATCGGGCTGATCCAGCAGCAGCTCACGCGTGCCATCATCGCTGTCATTGTCCACAAGGCAGAAATGATCCACCCCGAGCGCGCGGTAATGTTTCAGAAACCACGGCAGCCGCGCGGCCTCGTTGCGCATTGTGGCGAACAGCAGAATGTCCCCGCGCCGCCAGCGGCCCCGGCGCAGCACGCGCAGCTCGCGCCCCTTGGCGATGGCGCGCGCCTGCAGGCGGCGGCGCTTCCAGCGCATCCGGAAGTCGAACCACGCATCGCGGCGCGGGGGCGGAGGGTCGAACATCGGCGGGCTCCTGCCAGTGCGCCCAGATGACCCGCGCGCGCCCGATGATGCAAGCGGCGGGTGGCGCGCGCGGGCCGGACGCGCTATCTGCGCGACGGGCGCAGCGGAGTCAGGACCCCATGGATCATTTCGTGTATCGTGACGGACAGCTGCACGCCGAAGACGTCCCGCTGGCCGAAATCGCCCGTGCCGTGGGCACGCCGTTCTACTGCTACTCGGACGCCACGCTGACGCGCCATTTCGGGCTGTTCGGGCAGGCGCTGGCAGGACTCGATCACCTGATCTGCTACGCGGTCAAGGCCAACAGCAACCTCGCCGTGCTGCGCCGGCTGGGCGATCTGGGCGCGGGGATGGATGTGGTCTCGGGTGGCGAATACCGCCGGGCGCGCGCCGCCGGCGTGCCGGGCGAGCGCATCGTGTTCTCGGGCGTCGGCAAGACCCGCGAGGAGATGCGCCTCGCGCTCGAGGGTGGCATCCGGCAGTTCAACGTCGAATCCGACCCCGAGCTTGAAGCCCTGTCCGAGGTCGCCGCCAGCATGGGCGCCACGGCGCCCATCGCGCTGCGGCTGAACCCGGATGTGGACGCGGGCACGCATGACAAGATCGCCACGGGGCGGCGCGAGGACAAGTTCGGCGTGCCGATCGCCCGCGCGCGCGAGATCTACGCCCGCGCCGCCGCGCTGCCGGGGATCGCGGTGGTGGGCGCCGACATGCATATCGGCAGCCAGCTTACCGACCTTGCGCCGTTCGAAGCCGCCTATACCAAGCTCGCCGATCTGACCCGAGCGCTGCGCGCCGACGGCCACGCGATCACCCGGCTGGACCTTGGCGGGGGGCTGGGCATTCCTTACAGTCGCTCGAACGAGGTGCCGCCCCTGCCGCTGGACTACGGCGCGCTGGTCAAGCGCATCTTCGCCGGAATGGATGTCGAGATCGAGATCGAGCCCGGCCGCCTGATCGTTGGCAACGCGGGCGTGCTGGTGTCGCAGGTGATCTACGACAAACCCGGCGAGGGGCGGCGGTTCCTGATCCTCGACGCCGCGATGAACGACCTGATTCGCCCCGCGATGTACGGCGCGTATCACGACATCGTGCCGCTGACCGAACCCGACCCCGCCATCGCGCCCGAGGTGTTCGACATCGTCGGCCCGGTCTGCGAATCGGGCGACACCTTCGCGCGCGGGCGCCCGCTGCCGCCGCTTGTCGCCGGCGATCTGGTCGCCTTCCGCTCGGCCGGTGCCTATGGCGCGGTGATGGCGAGCGAATACAACACCCGTCCCCTGATCCCCGAGGTCATGGTGCGCGGAGATCAATTTGCGGTCATCCGCGCGCGCCCGACCTTTGACGAGATGCTCGCCCGCGATACCATCCCCGAATGGCTGTGACACTCGTCCGGCCAGAAAGGATGCCATGACGGACCAGACGCCGCAGCCTGACCCCACCCACGCCGCGACCCCGGACCCGACCGCGCAGTTGCGCGGGCCGCTTCGGCGCACGCTCGCGGGATTGTGGGCAGAGCGGACGGTGCGTGCCTTCTGGCCGGCCTGGTCACTGGGGCTGTTCACCGCGGCGGCGCTTGGCTTCGGCGTGCAGGACCTGCTGCCACCGCTGGTGGCGACCGCGCTGTTCGCGGGGCTGCTTCTGGCGACGCTGGTCGCGGTTGTGCTGGGGCTGTGGCGCTTCACCCCGCCCCGACGCGGCGACGCGCTGCAACGGCTGGACATGTCGCTGCCCGGACGCCCGCTCAGCGCGCTGGCGGACAGCCAGGCGCTGGGCGCGGATGACCCGGCGGCGACTGCGGTGTGGCGCGCGCATCTGCGCCGAATGACGGTGCATCTGCTGGGCGCGCGCCCGGTGCCCGGTGACCTGCAGCTTGCGCGCCATGACCGCTTCGCGCTGCGCTACGTCGCGCTCACGGCCTTCGCGCTGTCGCTTCTGTTCGGCCAGCCCGCGCGCATGGCCGAGGTCACCGAGATCGCCCAGCTCCCCGGCCGCGCCGAGGCCGTCGCGCTCGGCCCCTCGTGGGAAGCGTGGGCCCAGCCCCCGGCCTACACCGGCCGCCCCAGCCTCTACCTCAACGAGGTCGAACGCTCCGCGCTGCAACTCCCTGAAGGGACGCGCATCACCGTGCGCTTCTACGGTCAGCCGGGAGTGATGAGCGTGGTCGAATCGGTCTCGGACCGCACCGAGCCGGACACGCAGGAGATGGCGCAGGATTTCGAGATCACCTCCTCGGGCCGGATCAGCGTGCGCGGTCCCGCCGGGCGCGATTGGGAAATCGCCATGCTGGTCGACCAGCCGCCCGAAGTCGAACTCGACGGCGGCATGCAGCGCGAAGCCGGCGGGCTGATGCGGCAGGATTTTCAGGCGCGCGACGACTACGGCGTCGAATCGGGCGCGGCACGCATCACGCTCGATCTTGACGCGGTGGACCGCCGTCATGGCCTCGCTGCCGACCCCGACCCGCGCGAGCCGCTGGAGCTCGATCTGCCCATGCCCGCCAGCGGCGGGCGCACCGACTTTACCGAAAGCCTCTTCGGGGATCTCTCGCAGCACCCGTGGGCGAACCTGCCGGTGCAGGTCGCCATGTCGGTGACCGACGCGCGCGGCCAGACCGGCGAGGCCGAGCCCCGGCAGACCGTGCTGCCCGGACGGCGCTTCTTCGACCCCATGGCCGCGGCGGTGGTCGAACTGCGCCGCGACATCCTGTGGTCCACCGAAAACGCCCGTCGCGCCGACGCGCTGATGCGCGCCATCGCCCACCGCCCCGATGACGCCTTCCGCTCCGACCGTGCGATCCCGCGCTTCCGCTCGGCGCAGGCTCTCTTGCGCACCAGCCTCGAACAGGGCTTCGACGATGACCGCCGCGAGGCGCTGGCGCGGGAACTCTGGGACCTCGCCATCCTGCTGGAAGAGGGTGAGCTCGCCGACGCCCGCGAACGGCTCGAGCGCGCGCAGCAGCGCCTGGACGAGGCGATGCGCTCGGGCGCCGACGAGGCCGAAATCTCCGAACTGATGGACGAGCTGCGCGAGGCGCTGCGCGATTACATGCGCGAACTGGCCCGCCAACCGCGCGAACGCGGCGACCCGCCCCCGGACGGCGAGCAGATGGAGCTCAGCCAGGACCAGCTGCAGGAGCTGATCGACCGGATCGAGGAGCTGATGCAGGAAGGCCGCATGGACGAGGCCGCCGAACTCATGGCCCAGCTCAACGCGCTGCTCGAAAACCTCGAGATCGTCGAGGGCGACGGCCAGGGCGGCGACGGCAACGCGCTGCTGGAGGGCCTCGGCGACACGCTGCGCGACCAGCAGGACCTCTCGGACGACACCTTCCGCGAGTTCCAGGAGCAGTTCGATCAGGGTGGCCCCGGCGGCGACCCGCAAGGCGCTCCCGACCCGGGCGAGGACGCACAGCCCGGCCCCGGCGATCTGGCCGACCGCCAGCAAGCCCTGCGCGACATGCTGCGCGACCAGCAGCTCCAGCCGATGCCCGGCGACGGCACCCCCGAGGGCGACGCCGCGCTCGAATCGCTCGAAGATGCTCAGCGGGCCATGGAACAGGCCGAGGAGGCGCTGCGCGACGGCGACACGGCGGGCGCGCTCGACAGCCAGGCCGATGCGCTCGAGGCCCTGCGCGAGGCGATGCGCAACATGAACGAGGCGCTCGCCCAGGATCAGCGCGACCGCGCCGAGGACGGCACCGAGACCGCCGAAAGCGGCGATGCCGACGGCCGCGACCCGCTGGGCCGCTCCACCGGCGGCGATCTCGGCACCGATGACGACATGGTTCCCGGCGAGGAAACCCGCCGCCGCGCCGAGGAACTGCTGCAGGAGTTGCGCCGCCGCTCGGCCGAACTCGACCGCCCCGACGCCGAACTCGACTATCTGCGCCGCCTGCTCGACCGCTTCTGACCGCGCCTCCGGCTGCCCCTTCATCCTGATGAAAATATCCTCGGGGGTGAATTGGGCCGCCCCGCGGCCCAAGAGGGGGCAGACAGCCCCCTCAGCTGCCCCTGCAAGCCGCCGACCGCGCGCGGCG